>JBEDEY010000023.1:0-19668 GCA_041175425.1 Bacteroidota bacterium
TTGGTACTGCCACGGACATTGATGGCAAGTATTCGATCAATGTTCCTGCCGGAAGCAATGTATTGGTCTTCACATTTGTGGGACTAACCTCTCAAGAGGTGAACATTGGAAACAGATCCACCATTAATGTGGCTTTGGAATCCGACGTTACTGCTTTGAGTGAGGTGATTGTAACAGGATATGGCACGCAGCCCAAGCGTGAAGTGACCGGTGCGGTTTCTTCCGTAAAAGGGGATGCGATCTCCAACCTTCCACTACAATCGTTTGACCGTGCGCTACAAGGACGTGCATCGGGTGTACAAGTTAGGTCTTCTAACGGTCTCCCAGGTGGTGCAGTTAACATCCGTATTCGTGGTGTAGGTTCTATCAACGCTGGTAACGAACCCCTATTTATCGTGGATGGGGTGCAGTTGAACAACCAGTCCAACGCATCCTTTACCCAGTCTAACCCACTTGCCTTCTTGAACCCGAACGACATCGAGTCCATGGAGATCTTGAAAGATGCGGCATCTGCTGCGATCTACGGTTCTCAGGCTGCAAACGGTGTAGTAATCATCACGACCAAAAAAGGTAAGCAAGGAAAAGCGAAATTTGAATTCAACGCTTTCTCTGGAGAAACTCAACCTATGAAGTTCTTGGACGTCCTTAGTGGTCCTGAATGGTACGGAATGAGAAGAGATGCCCTAATCAACACAGGAAACACTGCTCCAGAAGCAAATGCCTTGAATGCAATGGGTGTATTGCCTGCTAACTGGGCAACACTTACTAGACCAGCTTTAGATGCACTTGGCTTGGCTTTGCCAACCTACGATTGGCAGCGTGAAGTAATGGGCGCAGGTAGATTGAATAACTACGAGATGTCGGTATCTGGTGGTGATGAGAAGACTACCTTCTTCCTATCTGGTTCTTACAACTACCAGGAGGCTTCCTTTAAACCTGTTGACTTTGAAAGAGGTACCGTAAGAATTGCTTTGACGCACCAAGCTACGAAGCGTTTGAGCATCGAGACGAACATGAACTTGTCTACTTTCCAGCAAAATGTTCCTTTTGCAGTAGAAGGTTCTTTCTTGGGTAACCCTGCGTTCTCAGCATCTGCAGTATTGCCTCACAATGCCATCTACAATGAAGATGGTACATTCAATACGGCCATTAGAGGTGTATTGGGTCAAAACGTTGTCTTGGTAAATAGCTACAACTCAGGTCTTCAGCGTACCAACACTGCAGTGGGTAACTTGATTACCAACTACAAGATTGCTAAAAACCTATCTTTCCGTTCCTTGTTTGGTTTGGATTACCGTCTACTTCAGGGTGACAACTACCGTGATCCACGTACTCCAGATGGAGCAGGTGTAGTAGGTAGAAGTTCAGTACAGTCTGATTGGAGAACGCGTTTCATCACGACTCAGACTTTGAACTGGAACAAAACCTTCAACGGTGTACACAACGTGTCTGCCCTTGCGGGTGTGGAATACCTATCTGAAACAAGAGAAGGAATCTCTGGTGCAGGTATCGGCTTCCCAACTTTCCAGTTTAGAACCATCCAGTCTGCTGCTACACCGGAATCAATCACTGGTTTCTGGACAGGATACAGAAGAGCATCTGCTTTTTCTTCTGTAAACTATGACTTCAAGAAAAAGTATTTGGTTACTGTAACTGCACGTTACGACGGATCTTCTCGATTTGGATCTGAAAACCGTTACGGTTTGTTCCCTTCCATTCGTTTGGGATGGAGCATGGTAGAGGAAGAGTTCTTGAAAAATTCAAGCACCATCTCTGAAATGAAGTTCAGAGCTTCTTACGGTTTGACAGGTAACGACCAAATCGGAAACTTTGACGCCAGAGGCCTTTATGGTGGTGGTGGCAATTACTCTGGTAGTGCCGGTATCGTTCCTTCTTCCTTGGGTAACCTTGGTCTAAGCTGGGAGACGAACAATACCTTAAACTTAGGTATTGACTATGGTTTCTTCGAAAACAGAATTACAGGCTCTATTGATGCATTTGACAGAAGAACTAAGGACTTGCTTTTGAGCCAGCCTATTCTTTGGATCAACGGTTTCAGTGGTATCTCCAACAACGTGGGTGAGCTACAAAACAGAGGTCTCGAGTTTGAATTGTCTACTGTGAACATTGATAAGGGCGGTTTCCGTTGGAATTCCAGCTTCAACATCACGAAGATTGACAACCAAATTGTAAGCTTGTACAGCGGATTGAAGTTCCTTCCAGCTAACCCAGGCATCGCAGTAGGTCAGCCAGTAGGTAGATCAGGCGAAGGTGCTATTTTCGCAGCTGAATATGCAGGGGTTAACCCAGCTACAGGTCGTCCAATGTGGTACGATATCAACAGAAACATTACCTACCTACCGCTTGCTGCTGATAGACGCTATTACGGTTCCAGCTTAGGTACTGTATTTGGTGGATTGAACAATACCTTTACTTACAAAGGACTTGAGTTTACCACCTTCTTTACCTACGAATATGGAGGTATTGGTTCTGACGGTCAGTACGGATTCTTGAGAGAGAGTGGTACTCGTTTGGCATTGAACACACTGCAATCAGTTGTGGATAGATCCTGGAAGACGCCGGGTCAAATCACGGATATCCCAAGAAACGTAACTACTAACGGTGCTAACGAAACTAGAGGAGCAAGCAGAAACTCAGGTACTGCAGCCTTATTGAAGTATGACTTCATCCGTCTATCTCAGCTGACCCTTGCCTACAGCTTCCAGCCTAGCTTGGTCAGCAGAATCGGTCTTTCTCGTGCACGCATCTACTTGCAAGGCGTGAACTTGTGGACTTACACAGATTATCCTGGCTATGATCCAGAATTTACTGGAGCTGGAACAGGTTCAATTCCTTTGACCAAGAGTTATACACTTGGTGTACAAATCGGATTTTAATCACCAAAAGGAAATAAAACAATGAAATTAATCAATAAAGCTCTCTTATCTCTCGCACTTACAGGTTCCTTACTGGTAAGTTCTTGCGATAGCTTGCTTCAGGTAGATCCAAGACAGTCCATCGATGCCGATGGTGCCTTGACTACTCCTGATGCAATGAATGCAGCTCTCAACTCGGTTTATTCCAAATTGAGGTCTGCGAGAATTTACGGTCGTGACCTATTGGCAGTATCTGATGCCTTGGCCGACGTAGGACAAACTACCTCTAACTCAGGTCGTTTGCTTAGTGAAAATAACAACCAACCTGGTGCTCACTTCGGTACCTGGCAAACCGCCTACGCTGCGATCAACGAAGCCAACCTTATTTTGGATGGTCTTGACAATGTGGAAGGCGCATCTGCGGCCCAACTCGCACGTTGGGAAGGGGAAGCCAAGTTCCTAAGAGGTTTGTATTATTTTGACTTGGTAAAGATCTATTCTTACATTCCAACGGCAATATATGAGCCAGGTGTCATCGGTCAAGGAGGTATTCCAGTAGTTACCGAAGGAGTAATCTCCTCAGGTGTTGCTTTGAGCCGGCAAACCCCAAGATCAACAATCAACGAGGTGTATGCACAAATCTACAAGGATTTGGAAGACGCCAAACGTTTGTTGGCTACTGGAAGGGGTGTACAATACGGTTCAGGTGCTGCAGCTTCTGCCTTGCTTTCTCGAGTAGCCTTGTACAAGGGTGACTGGGCTAAGGTAGTAAGTGAATCCACAACTGCATTGGCAAGTAACGTAGGTACTGTCCTATCTGGTGCTGCTTACGTGAACGGCTGGAGAGCTCCAGTTCATCCGGAGTCTATGTTTGAGGTGCGTTTTGCCTTGGCAGAAGAGTCTATCGGTGTAAACGAGTCGCTACAGTCTACGTACACTGCGTTGCTTAACTTGACCAACAAAAACTCTCAGGGTGGATGGGGTGACTTCATTCCAAACGCAAGCGTTCGTGCTCTATTTGGTCTTTCTGCATTGCAGATTGCAAATCCTGCTACAGACAACAATAACTGGGATGTGACCCGTAATGCAGACGTAAGAGCGCAATTGTTTACAACTGGTAATACTGTTAGAGGTGCTGGTCGTCAAATTGAGAACACGAAGTTTATGTCTAAGTCTGGTTTTGCCTATGCGGACAACGTGCCTGTGATTCGTAAGTCAGAGATGCACTTGAATCGTGCAGAAGCAAACTACCAGTTGAAGAACGAATCTGCTGCATTGACCGAATTGAATGCCTTCAAGGCATTGAGAGGTTTGCCTGCAGTGACCTTGTCTGGAAACGCGCTTTTGGAAGAAATTCTTTTGGAGAGATTAAAAGAATTTATTGGTGAAGGCCACCGTTTCTTTGACTTGAAGCGCTATGGAAGACCTATTGTGAAAACAACTCCTGCGGTAAACCTAGCCTTTGACGACTTCAAAATTTTGCCTCCAATTCCTCAACGTGAAGTGGATGGTAATCCTAACATTAAACAAAACAGAGGCTACTAAAATCAGAAATTATGAAAAAGTTATTTTCGCTATTCACTCTGGCCTTAGTTCTTGGATTCTCATCTTGCATTGAGCAAAACTACCCTGTTTGGGAAGGTCATGTAGTTGAGTTTCAGGATGCTGTTGATCGTACACCACTTGCTGGTCAGGTCTATCCTAGAATTACAGTGGCTAACACTGTGGGTACTGTGAACCTTCGTGTCAACCTCGTTGGTGCGCACAGACCATCTGACGAGATCATTACCTACTCGGTGGTGGCTGATGGTACTACTGCTGCGGCAGGAAGAGACTATGTAGCTCCTGGTACCTTGACTATCCCTGCTGGTTCCAGCTTTGGAACTTTGACGGTGAATGTGGTCAACACTGGAAAAATTGGTGGGTCTGTAGACTTGTTACTTCAGTTAGTAGGTAACGATGAGATAGGCAATAGTGCCAACTACAACAAGGTTCAAATTCGAATTACCCGATAATCCCAAGTTGGATATCTGTTAATTCTTCTATAAAAAGACCGGATTTATCCGGTCTTTTTTTTTACTTTGAACCATGAAAAAAATTCTCGCACTTTCCCTCTTTCTCGGATTTTTTCTCCCGATGAGTTCCTTTGCACAGATGGCCTTACTCCGTGACAATGGGACAGGTATGCCGATTACTGCTAATCCTTACCTTGGTGTCAAAGGATCGGCGTATTTCGACGAGTTTAACAAAGGCATCATTTACCTTGCTACAGGGCAAAAAGTCGAAGGGTTGTCTATCGCCTTAAACGCGTATAACAATACTTTGGAGTACAAATTGGAAGGGAAGCTTTATGCATATACTCCTGAAAAAGTGACGGGCTATTCCTATTTGCCAGAATCGGGGGGTAGCGAATACACCAGCGCTTATGTGGTGCCCACACTTAAAACGAAGCGTTTCTTGAAGATCCTAGAAAAGGGAACCTATACCCTGCTCTTCCATGGGTACAAGACCATGACAGATGATCCTTCTGCTACTTATGGTGCACAGGCATCCAAAGTCTTCCAAGATCAGGAAGAGTTCTTTGTGGTCGTCAATGAGAAAGTGATGTTGATGAAAAATAAAGAAAAGGATTTACAGCAAATTTTTGGTGCTGATGCACCCAAAGCCACCGCATTCATCAAGTCGGAACGAATCGATTTCAAAAAATCAGAGGAACTAAGGACCTTGATTCGTCACATGAACCAAAACTAACCTGTACAAAAAAGGTACATCTAAAGTCTCCCAATGACCTTGGGAGACTTATTTTTCCCTTGTTGAAACCAGGGGTTATGAATTCGGTCACTCCTACGGAGTTCTGGGGTTGCAATTATTTAATCAACTAGGCTAGATCCGAAGGCACCTGTCCCCTGCGCCGCGGCGTAAGGGATCGATACAATCTGATCATAAGCGGTCATTAACTGGTATATTCAGTCATCAGCATCATTGCGGATAATCATCTATTTTTTTTTTACTTTTGTGCCTTAGTCCACTCATGACATGATTTACGTTTCGCGAAAGGAACATTTTAATGCTGCGCACAAGCTTTGGAATCCCAACTGGTCTGATGCCAAGAATTTCGAGGTATTTGGGCCCTGCGCCAATGTCAATTGGCATGGTCATAATTTTGAGTTAATTGTGACGGTCAAGGGGCAGCCAGATCCAGAAACTGGTTTTGTAGTGGATTTAAAGGAGCTCTCTGAATTGACAAAACGCTTGGTAATCGATCGGGTTGACCACAAGAACCTGAACATGGATGTAGATTTTATGGCTGGCAAAATGGCTAGTTGTGAGGTCTTGGTCATGGAATTTTGGAAGATTTTAGCTCCAGCGGTAAAAGAAATTACGCCAAGGGGAGACTTGTATAAGTTGACCCTGTACGAGACTCCGCGGAATTTTGTAGAATACCTAGGAGAGTAAGGGTATAATTCAGTTAAGTTTTTGGGAAGTAGGCCGAATCGCCTACTTTTATTTTTAGTTCAGCAGCACACCAATTGAAAAAAATCTACATCATTTCTGGAGAACGATCAGGGGATATGCATGCAGCCAATTTAGTGGCGGCCATGAAATCCCAGGATCCATTGCTTCAATTCCGAGGTATGGGAGGGAGCTATTCCAAAGAAGTGGGCGTGGAGCTTGCATTGGACTATCAGGATGTGGCGCTCATGGGGTTTATTGAGGTTGTTTTTGGGTTTCGAAAAGTGTTGAAGTACCTGAATTGGATCAAGAAAGACTTGGAGGCTTACCGTCCCGATGCCCTAATCCTAGTGGATTTTGGTGGATTTAACATGAAAATTGCTTCCTATGCCAAGGGACTAGGCATTCCGGTTCATTATTATATTCCACCTAAGGTCTGGGCTTGGAACCAGAAGAGAGCGTTTTCCCTCAAAAAATACACGGATCAGGTTTATTCTATTTTACCCTTTGAACCTGCTTTTTTCGAAAAGTTTGGGATGGAGGTTCAGTATGTGGGTAATCCATTGCTGGATGAAATCAAAAAATTCAAAGCGCACGATTTTTTCTATCAAAAAAATGAGTTGTCCTACCGGCCTATCATAGCCCTCCTTCCTGGTAGTAGAACGCAGGAGGTAAAGGGGATGCTTGCAAAAATGATTGCCTTGGTGCCCGATTTCCCACAGGCACAATTTGTGGTTGCTGGCGTGGATAGCCTGCCAGCTGCTGTGTACGAATTGGCTTTGGCTCAGGGCATTCAAGTGATTTACAATCAAACCTATGACCTGCTTTCTCATGCCAGTGCTGCTGTAGTGACTTCGGGGACAGCAACCCTAGAAACAGCACTTTTTAAGGTTCCTCAAGTGGTGGTGTACAGCACTTCCTGGGTTTCCTATCAGATTGGCAAAAGATTGATCCGAGTGCCCTATATTTCCTTGCCCAACTTGATTGCAGATCGGCGAGTGGTCCGAGAGTTGATTCAGGATGATTTTTCTCTCCTCAATCTTCGTGAAGAGCTCAATAGTTTGCTGTCTGATGCAGGGTATCGGCAGGAAATGCAAGCTGGTTACGACTTGATTCGAGAACGAATAGGGGAGCAGCAAGCTTCTGTGCAAGTAGCGCACCTAATCCTGGAAGCAACAGGAAAAAAATAAACCCCGAGGATATCGGGGTTTAAAATTAGGCAACTTGTAGTTGTTTGAATTTGGAGGTGTCAAATTTGGACCTTGCGTAAGCTTCGTCGATTACTAATGAGCTAATGCTTTTATCCGAAGGGATGTCGTACATCGCATCGGTGACGATGGCCTCACAAATTGATCGAAGTCCACGAGCACCCAAGTTATATTCCACTGCTTTTTCCACGATAAAATTCAAGGCTCCTTCCTCAAAGGTTAGCGTTACCCCCTCCATGGCCATCAGTTTCGCATATTGCTTCACCAAGGCATTTTTAGGTTCGGTAAGAATACGCTTGAGCGTATCTTTATGGAGTGGGTCCAAATGGGTCAAGACAGGAAGTCTGCCGATCAATTCAGGAATCAGTCCAAAAGCCTTGAGGTCTTGCGCCGTAACATACTGAAGTAGGTTGTCTCGGTCCGCTGCCAAACTTGCAGTGGAAGAGTTGAAACCCATGGGCTGTGTATGGAGACGCTTTCCGATGTGTCTGGCGATTCCGTCAAATGCACCCCCACAAATGAAGAGGATGTTTTCGGTGTTCACAGCGATCATCTTTTGATCCGGGTGCTTTCGTCCACCTTGAGGCGGAACATTGACTACAGTGCCTTCCAAAAGCTTTAGTAAGGCTTGTTGGACTCCTTCTCCACTCACATCTCGTGTGATGGAGGGGTTGTCCGATTTACGCGCAATTTTATCCAGTTCGTCAATGTAAACTATCCCTCTTTCAGCCTCCTCTACTTTGTAGTCTGCTGCTTGAAGTAATCGGGTTAGGATGCTTTCTACATCTTCCCCAACATATCCTGCCTCGGTAAGTACGGTGGCATCTGCGATGCAGAATGGCACCTCTAGAATTTTGGCTAGCGTTTTAGCAAGGTAGGTTTTGCCGGTTCCGGTGTCACCTACCATGATGATATTTGACTTTTCTATGGTCACCTCATCCGCCTCTTGCTTTTGCTGCAAGCGCTTGTAGTGATTGTAAACGGCTACGGTAAGCACCTTTTTGGCATCTTCTTGCCCGATCACGTAGTGGTCTAGGTATTCGGTAAGTTCCTTTGGTTTTTTGAGGTTGAAGGCAGGCTTGGAACTTGATTTCTTGTTCTTCTTGTCCTCACCAACAATTTCAAAGGCTTGTTCGATGCATAAGTTACAGATGTGGGCAGAGATGCCCGACACCAATAGATCTACATCTTTTTTATTTCTACCGCAGAAGGAGCAGGTGGTTTGAGCCATTAGGTTGTTTTTTTAACTAGTACCTCGTCGATTAGGCCGTATTCTTTTGCTTCTGGGGCTCTCAACCAGTAATCTCTATCGGAATCTTTTTCAATTTCTTCGAAAGATTTGCCGGTGTGGTTGGCCAGAATTTGGTATAGCTCCTGACGCATGGCTAGGATAAGTTTCAAGGAGATCTCCATATCGGAAGATTGTCCTTGCATACCACCTGAAGGCTGGTGAATCATCACGCGGGAATGCTGGAGTGCGGAGCGCTTGTTTTTTGCACCACCTGCCAACAATACCGCTCCCATAGAAGCGGCAATGCCTGTACAAATCGTGGCTACATCTGGACCGATGTATTGCATGGTATCGTAGATGCCAAGACCTGCAGTGACCGACCCTCCAGGGCTGTTGATGTACAGGAGCACATCTTTTTTGGAGTCTACTGACTCCAGGAAAAGGAGTTGTGCAACGATAATATTAGCAATATGGTCGTCTACACCTGTACCCAGGAAAATGATACGATCCATGATCAATCGAGAAAACACGTCGATTTCTCTGAAATTTTGCGGACGCTCCTCAATAACCGAGCGGGTCATGTTTTCAATATGTGTGGTGTATTGGTCAAATGCCGTACCACTAACGCCTTGGTTATGAATGGCGTATTTTCTGAATTCTTCCTTGTTGATCATGTCTTGGGTTGTTCTAGGAGACAAAACTAAAAAAGTCCTTTAAAAAAGGACTTTTCAATATAAATCATAATTCGATTACTTGTCCAAAAGTTCCTTGAATTCATCAATCGATAAATTTTTATCGGTCATTTTTATTTTCTCTTGGATCAAGGCAAGCACCTTTTCATTTTGTACCGAGGTCATCAAATTCATGTAATTCTGACCTTCGTTTCCTTTCAGGTAGTTGTCTACAAATAAGTCCATGCTGGACTCCATTTGAGATCCCAAACCAGAGGATGCGAATTGCTCACGGATCATTTCCTTTGTTTTCTCAATCACATCTGCATGCTCAGCCTGGATGGCATGTTCTTTAGCGACTTGGTTGGAAATTAAAGACCAAGAAAGTTGCTTAGCATACAATGGGTATTCAGCTTCGACTTCAGCCTCGGTTACTTTTCCCTCGTTGGCTTTGATCAACCACTCTTTTAGGAAAGTATCTGGAAGAGAAAGGTTTGTTTTTTCAACGATCAGTTTCTTTAATTCTTCTTCGGTAAAGACCTTAGATTCTCTGTCGTAGCTTCCTTGAAGGGTCTCTTTTACTTTTTCTTCAAACTCTTTTTTGGTTTTCACCTGATCTGGACCGAAGATTTTATCGAAAAATTCTTGGTTGAGCTCAGCCTTCGCCTTTCGATTGATGTTTTTCACCGTTAATGTGTACCCACCTTGTGCAGCATCTGCTTCTTCGTCAGAAAGTCCAAAACCAGCAGTCCATTCGT
The DNA here is from genome assembly GCA_041175425.1 of Bacteroidota bacterium. Classification (GTDB taxonomy): domain Bacteria; phylum Bacteroidota; class Bacteroidia; order Cytophagales; family Cyclobacteriaceae; genus Algoriphagus. The sequence goes on from JBEDEY010000023.1 coordinate 10,198, forward strand.
CTTTTTTAACCTCCTTGGCATCAAACTCCACGATTGCTTCCTTGCTTAGGCCGATGAATTTGCCAGCTAATTTTTTAGAAAGTTTGGTAGTGTCTACTGAAGTTGTTTTTGAAAAATCAGTCGCCGTCGATTTCAAATCTCCGTAGATAAAGTCAGCAGCCTCAGAAACCTCTGGATTGGTGCTTTCCCCGTATTGAGAGGTTAGGTTCTCAATTGTCTCGTCGATCAGTTTTTGATCTACTTTAATGCTGTATTTTACACCTTTTACAGACTGGTCGAGTTTGACCTCGATGGTTTCTACAAATCCGATTTTGTATTCGAATTCAAAATCTTTTTGATTTTTCCAGTCAATGGATTCTTCTACTTTTTCCACAGGAAGTGGCTCGCCCAACACCTTAAAAGTTTGTTCTTTGAGGTGATTGTTTAGGGATTCTCCAAGGATAGTGTTGATTTCTTCTACAAGTAGGGATACGCCATACATGCTTTTTACCATGGTGATTGGCGCTTTTCCTGGGCGAAAGCCTCGGATTACAGCCTTTTTGGCGTAGTCTTTAAGTTTAGCATCAACCTTTGGTTGATAATCTGCCTCAATTAGCTTAATTTTAATAGAAGCTTGATTTGCGGTGTGCTTGTCTACTGTAATTTCCAAAGTATGTTCAATTAACTGGTGTTGAATTAAAAACCCTCAATCTCTTTCCTGCTAGGCAGGGTAGGGATTGAGGGCTAGTAGGGTGCGGATAGAGGGACTCGAACCCCCATGCCTCGCGGCGCTAGATCCTAAGTCTAGTGCGTCTACCAATTTCGCCACATCCGCATGTGACCAACTGAAAATTAAGTACTCATTTCCAATTGTGGATGCAAAGGTAAAGACATATTCTAATTTACTGCAAGGCAATGAAAAAAAAATTCCAAAAAATGTGGAATTCTGTTCCATTACCTATCAAATTTGAACTCAAATAAAATCGCAAATGATCCAAGCTGATGTAGCGGAAGAGCGGAATGAAATTCTAAAACGATACCGTAGGTTGCTCCGACAGGCAAAGCCTATTTTAAAATCGGGAGATACCAAGCTGATTAAGAAGGCCTTTACTATTTCACTGGAGGCGCACAAAGACATGCGGCGGAAGTCGGGCGAGCCTTACATCTATCATCCTCTCGAAGTGGCGCTGATCTGTGTGGAAGAGATTGGTTTGGGGACTACCTCCATTATCTCGGCCTTACTACATGATGTCGTGGAAGATACGGATCTTGAGTTGGAGGACATTGAACGCGATTTTGGACACAAGGTCATGACCATTATTGATGGCCTAACCAAAATATCCGGAGTCTTTGAATACGGAAGTTCCCAGCAAGCGGAGAATTTCCGAAAGATGTTGCTGACGCTTTCGGATGATGTGCGGGTGATTTTGATCAAGTTGGCAGATCGTCTGAATAACATGCGAACCTTGGGCAGCATGCCACGAAACAAGCAGCTGAAGATCGCTTCTGAAACCATGTACTTGTATGCGCCTTTGGCACATCGCCTAGGGCTCTATGCCATCAAATCAGAACTAGAGGATTTATTTTTGAAGTATACGGACACCGAATCCTACCAGGATATTGTTCACAAAATCAACGAATCGAAAAGTTACCGCAATAAATTCATCAAAAGCTTCATTCAGCCGGTAGAAGATGAGTTGATTCGTCAGGGGTTCAAATTTACCATAAAGGGGCGGCCCAAGTCCGTCTATTCAATTTTCAATAAAATGAAAACACAGGGCATTCCCTTTGAGGAGGTGTTTGACCTGTTTGCCGTCCGGATTATTTTAGACAGTGAGCTCGACAACGAGAAAGCAGACTGTTGGCAGGCTTATTCCATCGTTACTGATTTTTATCGGCCCAATCCCAACCGGTTGCGGGATTGGATCAGTACGCCGCGCTCCAATGGCTACGAGTCCCTCCATACGACAGTGATGAGTACTACAGGGCAGTGGGTGGAAGTGCAGATCCGTACCAGTAGGATGAATGATATCGCAGAAAGAGGATATGCCGCGCATTGGAAATACAAGGAAAAAGATACTTCTGGAAGGTCTGGACCTGGTTTGGACGAATGGATCAATCAAGTACGGAGCATGCTCGAATCCAACGATGGGAGTGCAATTGAATTCATGGATGACTTTCGGGGAAATCTATTCAATGATGAGGTATTCGTATTTACTCCAAAAGGTGATTTGAAAGTGTTGCCTACTGGTGCATCTGCCTTGGATTTTGCCTTTGAAATCCACACCATGGTGGGTGCCAAGTGTATCGGTGCCAAAGTGAATCAACGCCTCGTTCCGATCAGCTACAAGTTAAAGAATGGGGATCAGGTAGAAATTTTGACTTCCAGCAAGCAAAAGCCTACTGAAGATTGGTTGCATCAGGTGGTCACTTCTCGCGCAAAGGCCAAAATCAAGGATGCTTTACGGGAAGAGAAAAAGTCAGCCATCCTGGATGGGAGAGAGATTGTGCAGCGCAAATTGAAATCCATGAAATTGGATTTTACCTCCGAGGTGATCGAACAGCTTAGGGCCTTTTTTGATTTGAAGACCGCGAATGAGTTTTACTACCGGGTAGGTAGGGGAATTATTGATCCTACTTCCATCAAATCCTTCAAGGAATTTAAGGAGCAACAGAAGCAAAAATCAAAGACTGCCGAAAAGGTAAAGGATGAATCCTCCTTTACCAAAGAGATTAAGAATTTGAAAGGCCCCGAACACGATCAATTGCTGATTGGGGAGGATATGGATATCGTAGATTATAAACTCTCCGTTTGTTGCAACCCCATTCCCGGCGATGAAGTTTTTGGATTTGTGACCATCAATGAGGGCATTAAGATTCACCGAACTACCTGTCCTAATGCGGTGGAGTTGCTCTCCAATCATGGCAATCGGGTGATCAAAGCACGATGGACCAGTCAGCGAGAAATAGCCTTTTTGGCAGGCTTACGTATTTTGGGGACAGACCGGGTAGGGATGATCAATGACTTGACAAAGGTGATCTCCAATGAATTGAAGGTGAACATGCGATCGATAACTGTAGATTCCGATGGGGGCATTTTTGAAGGAACAATCAAGTTGTATGTCAACAATACGGAGCACTTAGATCAGCTCATCAAAAACCTAAATCAAATTGAGGGAGTAATAAAAGTTTCACGATTTGATTGAAAGCATCTTTTCAGTTGTACATGCGTTATATTTGAAAAAAATCAACCCACATGGCTTTGAATTCCGCCCATTTCGAAGAAGTAAAAAGGATTTTTACCGCGTATTTAGAAACTCAAAAACTTCGTAAAACTCCAGAGCGCTATGCGATTTTGGAGGAGATCTACAGCCGTACGGGCCATTTTGATGTGGAAGGGCTGTATATCAGCATGAAAAACAAAAACTATCGAGTAAGTAGGGCAACTGTTTACAATACCTTGGATTTATTAGTGGAGTGTGATTTGGTAACCAAGCATCAGTTTGGAAAAAATCTGGCTCAGTTTGAAAAGTCCTATGGCTTTAAGCAACACGATCACCTGATTTGCATCGATTGCAATCAAGTGCTTGAATTTTGTGATCCACGAATCCAAACCATTCAAACTACTGTTTCAGAGGTGTTGAATTTTCAGGTAGTTCATCACTCCCTTATCCTTTACGGAAACTGTAAGAAAGAAAATTGTCAAAATAAAAAGAGCTAGTATGAAACTCCATTTTAGTCAACAAAAAGAGGGTCAAGTTCACTACCTCTTTATGGAAGGGGATTTGATTGGTGATGAGATCGGACCGAGAATTGCAGAATTGGTAAGTGATTCGGTGGAGGCAGGTATAAAAACTGTTGTAATCGACTTAGAGAAAGTGAGGTATATCAGTTCAAGTGGTCTAGGATTGCTGATAACCCTACTCACAAAAATGAAGAATGCAGAAGGGGAATTACTTCTAACTGCTCCTTCGGAGCATGTGAAAAAATTACTCCTGATTACGAAGCTTAACGGAATATTTAAAGTATTTGACTCGATTCATGAGTTAAATCTGAATGCCAACTAAAATTCCTAGTTCGGGTTGTTTTTACTCGGTAGGCTTGCTTTTTAGAATTAAAACCAGCTTTGCTTGGTTTTCTATCGCGATATCGCAAATTTCGGCCTTTAAAATCTTAGTGCACTGTTTAGATTTCGCATCAAATGAAGATGGATGTATTGTTAGGGCTCCAATGGGGCGACGAAGGTAAAGGAAAAATTGTAGACGTATTGGCACCTCAATATGAGGTGGTTGCTCGATTCCAAGGAGGTCCAAATGCTGGCCACACGTTAGAGTTTGATGGCATCAAGCACGTCTTGCATCAAATTCCATCTGGAATTTTTCGCTCCCAGATTCTTAATATCATCGGCAATGGTGTGGTCTTGGACCCCATCATTCTCAAAAAAGAAATCGAAGCGCTTGGAAAGTTTGCAATTGATTACCGAAAGAATTTGGTGATTTCCAAGAAGGCAACGATCATCATTCCGACTCACAAACTCTTGGATGCTGCTTACGAGCAAGCCAAGGGTGATAAAAAAATAGGTTCTACTCTCAAGGGAATTGGACCAACTTATCAAGATAAAATTGGCCGATCAGCCCTTCGAATCGGGGATGTGCTCAGTCCTGATTTCAGGGAAAAATATACCACGCTGCTCGATAAGCACAAATCCACGCTTTCCTTCTATAACTATCCTCTGGACGCATTGGAAGAAATGGAGCGTCAATTTTTTGAGGCGATTGAATTTGTTAAAACACTTCCTTTAATTGATAGTGAATACACAGTAAATGAAGCCTTGCAGGCCAAGAAACGAATTCTTGCTGAAGGGGCTCAGGGTTCGCTTTTGGATATTGACTTTGGAAGCTATCCATTTGTGACTAGCTCCAATACCATGACGGCTGGTGCCTGTACAGGTTTGGGCGTGGCGCCTTCCAAAATCGGAGAAGTCTTTGGTATTTTCAAAGCCTATTGCACCCGTGTGGGGAGTGGTCCATTTCCAACAGAATTGATGGATAGTACTGGCGAGGCAATGCGCAAGGAAGGGAATGAATTTGGAAGTACCACAGGTCGTCCTCGCCGATGTGGATGGTTGGATTTGCCTGCCTTGAAGTACTCCATCATGATCAACGGAGTCACCCAATTATTCATGATGAAGGCCGATGTGCTCAATATTTTTGAAGAAATTAAGGTATGTACGGCATACGAACTCCCTTCTGGAGAGCAGATTGAGAAGTTGCCATTTGAAATCAATGAACTGGATGCCAAGCCGGTGTACAAGACCATGAAGGGGTGGCATTGTTCCTTGGAGGGGATTAATGCCTATGATAAATTCCCAGAAGCGTTAAAAGATTATGTGTCCTATATAGAAAAAGAACTTCAAGTTCCGATTAAATTAGTGTCTATAGGTCCAGACCGCACGCAAACTATTATGCGTTGAGAAGGTCTGTTCTAGAAGAAGAGCTCTTGGCAATACCTGGCCAAGAGCTTTTTTTTTACCAAATGACTTGCGTTATTTAAGATTCCTAAGTTCAGGCAGGTGAAGCAACTAATCTATTTTCTTTCTGTTTTATCACTTTTGGTTCTCCCATTGCGGGCTGGAGCTCAGGTAGGTTTTCCTTACTGCGAGAGTTTTCAAACGGCAGGCACCCAAGCAGCCACCATTTTTGGAGGAAATGCCCAGCTCAGTCCCGGGGTTCTGCGTTTGACTTCGAACCAGGTCAACCAACGCGGGCATGTGTATCTTGATATTTCCTTTCCTTCTACTTACGGTTTGAAGGCTGAATTTGAGTATTTCAGTTATGGCGGTACAGGCTGGGGTCCTGGGGTCAACTCCGGCGATGGTTTCAGTGTCTTTTTATTTGATGCAGAAACTCCTGTTTTTAATTCTGGTGGATTTGGAGGGTCTTTGGGATATGGTCCTCGTGACCAAGAGCCTGGATTATCAAATGGGTATTTGGGGATAGGCTTTGATGAATATGGAGGGTTTGGTACCACTGCTGGTGGACTCAATGGAAGCTTTCCCAATCAACCGCCCTCACAATTGGTCCCTAATTCTATCGTAGTTCGAGGGCCGGGCAACCAATTTCAGGGCTATCCATTTGTTATAGGTAAGCGGACCATGGAGGATGGGCCAGATGGATTGAGTCCAACGGATCAATTTCCAATTAGTTCTGGAGGGGTAGGAACTTCTCGCGTTACGGATCGAAATACCCCGGGGTTTCGAAAGGTGTTTCTGGAATTGCAGCCCAATACGAATGGGCCAGGATTTTTTATAACGCTCAAAATGGAAGTGACGACCAACGTCAATCAACCTCGCATGGTTACCATATTTGATCGTCCCTATTTTTTCACTGCACCAAAGAATTTAAAGATTGGGTTTGCTGCATCTACCGGAGGTTCAACCAACTTTCATGAAATCCGAAATCTGATTGTGGAGGTCGCAGCTGATGATGCACTTCAAGAACCAGAAGGGGTAGATTTTACAGATAAGGCCTCTTGTGCGGGCCAGCTAAATCAATTTTACATCACTGATGAGGAAGTTCGCTTACCTAATGACAATAGTTCCATTCGCTGCCTTCAGTTTTATGCTTCCTTAGCCGATGTCAAAGAAGAGAGTGAGGACCTTTGTACCCAAGCGCGTTGCTTGGAGGAAAACAGAGTGCTAATTGTGCCACAGGGTGTTTTTCAAGCCAGTGACCAAGCTGGTGGCTACACTTTTCTTCCCAATGAAGCCTTTATTGATCAAGAGGTGACCGTTTACTATACCATTACAGATAACTATGGAAAAACCTCTCAGCCAAATTCAATTACACTACTCATTAAGGAGTCTCCAGACCCCATTGCTTTAAAAGTGAGCGGTGCTGCACAAGCCCAAGGAGAGGTGGTCATCTGTGAAGGGGATTCTGTGAAGTTGGTTGGGGAAGGAAATGAAGCCTATTACCGGTTTGAATGGAAGAAAGATGGTGTGCTCTTGCCGGATGCTACCAGTCAGGAATTGGTAGTCGATGCACTTGGGGTGTATGAAGTCATTGGCTACAATCGAAAAAACTGTCCTGCTGTAAGTAATAAAGTAGAATTAAAGTGGGTGGCATATCCCGAATTGAAATTAAGCAAGCCTATTGTTGGCTGCGTTATTGGACAAACGGTAGATGTGCGCAGTTTTATTGCTGGCTTTGATTCCCTGCTTTACGATTACAGAATGGTGGGAGAGGGTTTGGATTTAGAAAATGAGGAATTGAAGGAGGTGAGCACTTCCGGTCAATTTGAATTGTTAGTAAAGCCCAAAGGCTTTACCTGTTACTCAGATCCTTTTCCAATAGAAGTTTTCATCCAAGAGGTAGCGCTTGAAGTAGCTTTTGATTTTGAGGTAGCAGGGACAGGCGTAAAGGACGACGCCAGTGGGGGTATATTTCCGGATGACTTGATCCAGTTCACGAATATGTCCGAGGATAGGCTGGTGAAGTGGGAATGGGATTTTGGTGACGCCAGCAGTTCGGCTGAAAAAGACCCTACCCATATCTATGGAAAGAAGGGAGAGTTTGAGGTGGTTTTGATAGGTACGGATCGCTATGGCTGTCAAAATAGTTTTACCCAAAAAATAAGCATTACGAAGAGCTACCGATTAATGGTGCCCAATGCATTTACGCCACTACAAGGAGAAAATAAATCCTTCGTTCCAAAGTTTAAGGGTGTTGCATCCTTGGAACTTTCGGTTTTCAACCAATGGGGGGAATTGATTTACCGAAGTTCCGACTTGAAAAATGGAGGTTGGGATGGTACGGTCTCTGGGGTGCTCCAAGAGGCAGGTTTCTACTTTTACAGTTTAGTGGGTAACGCTGCGGACGGAGAAAAGGTAGAATCAAATGGTAAATTCAGGTTGATACGATGAGGAGGCTGATTGCATGGTTGTTTTTTTTGGGTGTGATTCCTGGAATTGCTTGGGGTCAGGATGTGCAGTACAGTCAGTATTACGCCAACCCTATTTATTTGAATCCTGCCTTAGTGGGAAGTACAGGGTTGACTAGGCTTGGGGTAAATTTTAGAAATCAGTGGCCTGCCTTGGATCAAACATTTATTGCCTACACTGCTTACGTGGATCATTACGAGGAGGACTGGAATTCAGGGTTTGGATTGATCATTCAAGGTGCCAACGAATCATTTACAGAAACAAGTTGGAACGAGGTAGGCTTGGCTTACAGCTACCGGCTTCAACTTTCGACCACTAGTTTTATTCAGGCTGGAATGCAAGGGAGCTTCATTGCCAGGGATGCCTATTTTGGACGGGTGGTATTGGGCTCACAGTTGGATATTAATCGGGGAAGTATCGATTATTCAGGGAGTGGATATGCGGGGGAGAGTCAGGTGCGTGATTTGGATGCGCATGCAGGCTTGGTGTATTATGGACGAAAGGCCTGGCTCGGAGCTTCCATGGCTCATCTTCTGCAGCCTGACATTAGTTATGTAGTAGACGGCACGAGCCGCTTGCCAAGAAAACTAAGTTTACATGGAGGGTACCGATTTAATTTAGCTCCAGGGAATATCAATGATTACTTCAATAATACGGATCAAGAGCGTTCTTTTTCGGTAGGGTTTAACTACAAGCAGCAAGGGCAGTTTTCGCAATTGGATCTTGGGACCGAGTTTTATTTCGAGCCATTGGCCTTGGGTCTTTGGTATCGGGGTCTTCCTACAAAGTATGGCTTGCCTAATCATGAATCTTTGGTAGCGATGATTGGTTTGGAGGTGAATTCTGGCTTAGATGTAGGCTATAGTTTTGATTTTCCAATCTCGGCTTATGGTTTAGGGCGTTCTGGAGGCTCCCATGAGGTTTCTGTGCGCTATGTTTTTTCTTCCCAATCTCCTGGGAAGAGACGCTACCAATCCTTGCCTTCCTTCAGGTATTGAGTTGGAAGGGGTTTTGGAGGCATTGAATTGATGAAAACAGATTTACATTTCATTCTTTTTCGGTGTTGAGTAATTTTTTCCGTGTCATTTTCAATGCTTTAGCTTTGTTTTACACTTATTTTTTGACTGAGGGTTTGTACTCGGAATAAAAAGCGGCATCTTTGCACTCCCAAAAGGCGGGAAAGCTGCCTATAAGGAAAGGGAATTAGATTTGAAATATTGATTTGAGTGGGTAGATGAATTAAAATTTATTTTCTCGAATTAGTTGTGGTGAAGAAGAGTTTGATTACCTTTGCAACCCTGTTCAGAAGGAATGGGAAAAAATTAAGAGATTAAAAGGGTTAAAACCTGATTAATGTACAGGTTCCGAAAATGTTCGGAAGCAAGTTCTTTGAAGTGATGTAAGGCAAAAAAGATTAACCTGAGAATGGGGTGGTTTACGGGTATGATTTACCTGTAGACTGACTTATAAAATAGACAACATACAATGGAGAGTTTGATCCTGGCTCAGGATGAACGCTAGCGGCAGGCCTAATACATGCAAGTCGAGCG
>JBEDEY010000024.1:0-7101 GCA_041175425.1 Bacteroidota bacterium
AGGTGGAGGGAATCCCTACTCCCGAGGCCTTGGCACAACTGCAACAAGGAGTCACCATTCAAGTGGATGGCCTATCCTACCGCACCAAGCCCGCCTTGGTCAAGTTACTGGATCCAGCGCCTATCCTTCCCGAACGAAATCCTCCCATTCGCTACCGTGCGTCTATCCCAGACTGCTGGTTGGCACTTACCTTGATTGAAGGCAAAAACCGCCAAGTACGAAAGATGACCGCTGCGGTTGGCTTTCCTACTTTGAGATTGGTTCGGTTTTCTATGGAAAAAATCACCCTGGATGGCATGGAAGTAGGAGAAGTTCGGGAGCTCAGCCAAGAGCTGGTTTATCGTTCCCTTGGCTTGACTGGATTTGCAGCACCTCGGGCAGGAATCAAGAAATACAGGTAGCTCTTAAAAATTCCTAAAAATCAGCGGGAGGCTCGGGATTGCGCTCGGGAAACTGTAAGATTGGGGATTGGAACAATTTCCCCTAATTTAGTCCCTCCAAAAAGTATACTTTAAAGACGAGTCACATGCATCAGGAAAAAATTGCTGAAGTCATTCAGGAAGTAAAGAAAGTAGTGGTAGGCCAAGACAAGATGATCAATCGCTTGTTGATCGGCTTGTTTACCAATGGGCACATCCTATTGGAAGGTGTACCTGGACTTGCCAAGACCTTGACTGTGAATACGCTTGCGAAGGTCTTGCACTTGGACTTTAACCGCATTCAGTTTACCCCCGATTTGTTGCCTTCTGACTTGATTGGTACGATGATCTACAACCAGCAGACGTCTAGCTTTGAGGTGAAGAAGGGACCTATTTTTTCAAACGTGATCTTGGCGGATGAGGTCAACCGATCTCCGGCCAAGGTGCAGTCTGCACTTTTGGAAGCGATGCAAGAAAAGCAGGTGACCATTGGTGAGACGACTTATACCTTGGATCGGCCGTTCTTGGTGTTGGCTACGCAAAACCCCGTGGACCAAGAAGGAACGTATCCACTTCCAGAAGCGCAGGTTGATCGTTTTATGATGAAGGTCCACATTGACTATCCGAGCAAATCGGATGAGATGGAAGTCATGCGCAGAATGTCCAACATGCAATATTCTGCCGACGTAAAGCCGATACTGTCCAAGCAAGATATTTTTGATATCAGAAATCAGATCAACGCGGTGACTTTGGCGGAGCCTTTGGAGCATTACATCATTGAATTGGTATTTGCCACCCGTTTCCCTGCAGACTATGGCTTGAAGGATGAAGCCAAATACATTTTGTTTGGTGTATCTCCACGTGCCAGCATCAACCTGAACTTGGCAGCTAAGGCAGTTGCCTTTATGGATGGTCGAGATTACGTATTGCCTGAGGACATCAAAGAAATTGCCGAGGACGTCTTGAATCACCGAATTTTGCTCAATTACGAAGCTGAGGCGGATCGGATAAGCACGAGAGACTTGGTAAAAACGTTACTTGAAAAAGTGCCAATCAACAAGTCCGTAACATTGAAGTAACATCAAAACCCCTTTAAAAAGGCTTTTCGAACGAAAAGCCTTTTTTTATGCCCTGTTCGTTAAATACAGGTTAAATGCTTCCAAAATTTTTAAAATAACCATAATTCGATTTTTTCTTTTGGGCAATAATTAGGGTTCACTTTTGTGACGTAATCAACTCGCAAAAAACTTAATTACACCAAACCCATGAAAAATTTTTCATACATCTTCACTTTATTGACTGCCTTTACGCTGGTATTTACAAGCTGTAAAGAAGAAGAAAAGCCAGACAATGGCGTGACTATTTCTGGAATTCCAGCAACTGCAAAAATTGATGCAGGTGCAAAATTAGGTCCGGTAACTGGTTCTGCTGAAGGTCTTGACGGCCTAGTTTCTTTGGCCATCACCAAAGACGGCGCTCCGCTATCTACACTTCCATTGACTGGAACTAGCGCAACTTTTCCTTTTGAGTACACTGCTGTCGCTGCTGACGCAGGAAAAAACCTAGTATTTGAATTTACAGTAACCGACACTGACGGTGACGTAGCGAAAGCGACACACGTATTGACTGTAGGTGCTGAGCCAACTACCATCCGTGTTACTAGCAACATTACTGCTAATACTACTTGGGTAACTGGTAAAACATACATTTTGGGAAGTAGAATTGTAGTTACCTCTGGTGCCAAATTGACGATCCAAAAAGGAGTTATTGTGAAAGGCGAAGCAGGAACAGGAGCAAATGCTACTGCCCTAGTAATCGCTAGAGGTGCTCAAATCGATGCACAGGGTACTGCTACTGAGCCAATCATTTTCACTTCTGTAGCTGACGAAGTTGCACCAGGTCAGATTGCTTCTCCAAACTTGGAGCCAACGCAAGAAGGTCTTTGGGGTGGTTTGATCGTTCTTGGACGTGCGAAGTGTTCCTTGGCAGGTGACGTAGCTGAACTTCAAATCGAAGGAATTCCAGCTTCTGATACCAACGGACTTTACGGTGGAACAAACGATGCGGACAACTCTGGTATCATTAAATACATTTCAATCCGTCACGGTGGTGCTTTGATTGGAGCAAGTAACGAAATCAACGGCCTTACTTTAGGTGGTGTAGGTTCTGGAACAGTAATCGAGAACGTAGAAGTAGTAGCTAACCAGGACGATGGCATCGAGTGGTTTGGTGGAACAGTATCTGTAAAGAATGCTTTGATCTGGAACTCTGGTGACGACGCAGTAGATACGGACCAGTCTTGGGCAGGTACTTTGGACAACTTCCTTGTAATTTGCGGGATCAACACGGACCACGCACTTGAAATCGACGGTCCAGAAGGCGCATACAATGCTGCACATACTGTGAAAAATGGATCTGTAAAAGGTCACCCAGCTTCTGAAATGGCCGATTTCAGATCTAAGGCAAGAGGTACTTTCGAAAACCTATACTTCTTCAACTTCCCTGCTCCTGCTGACACGTACAACGGTGTAGCCAACGCAGGTAGAGGTGACTTCGGTCTTGATGCTGCGACTGTGCCTAACTTCACTGGAACAACTGGTCCTCTTGTGTTCAACAAATTGGAGGCTACACTTAAGTCAGGTGTCACTTTGACTACCGCATTCAGAAACGGAACAGACGTGTACGCTGCTGAAGTAGCTTTGAAAGCAAACACAGTAGGTGCAACCAAAGCAGCTTTTGTAGGCTGGACTTGGGCTGACAAAGCTGGTGCACTAGCTGATTTTAAATAATTGAATTTCCCACAAGGAAAGGAAGGTCTTGCAAGGATCCTTCCTTTCCTTTTTTACCAATTGTAGTGAATATTACCAAACGCTGTATGAACAAGAAAAAACAAGAATTGCCCATTAAACCCCTGGTCGTTCTACTCCTTATCATTGCATTTCAATTGATTACGGGCTTTGTATTTGCCCAGAATGGCACCATCCGTGGCGCCATTTTTGATGAATCCACCGGTGAACCACTCTATGGGGTTTCGGTATTGATCAAAGAAACCTCCACCGGTGCAGTGTCTGATTTTGATGGAAAATTTGAGATTCAGGTAGCCCCTGGATCCTACACCCTTCAGATTTCGTACATCTCTTTCGGCACAGTGAACCTTACAGAAGTAGCAGTTGAGTCCGGAAAAGTAACTGTCCTTTCGGACGTGCTCCTCAAGTCGGAAGAATCGGAACTTGAGACCGTTACCGTCTCTGCTGCTGCGATCCGTACTACAGAATCTGCCTTGATGTCTGTAAAGCGAAATGCGCCTAACTTGTTGGACGGCATCTCTGCAAGCACCTTCCGTCAAATTGGTGACGGTGATGCAGCCTCTGCTGTGAAGCGTGTCACAGGCGTATCCATTGAAGGAGGAAAATACGTGTACGTTCGTGGTCTTGGAGATCGCTACACCAAAACCGTATTGAACGGAGTAGATATCCCTGGATTGGATCCAGATCGAAATACCATTCAAATGGATATTTTTCCTACCAATGTGATTGACAACATTGTGGTGTCCAAATCCTTTACTGCCGAGCTCCCTGCTGATTTTACGGGTGGAGTGGTAGACATTGAAACCAAAGATTTTCCTGAAGAGAAAACCTTCCGTTTGAACTTATCAGGAGGGTTAAATCCTTCCATGCACTTCAATAAGAATTACCTGACCTACGAGGGAGGTAAAACAGACTGGTTGGGTTACGATGACGGCACACGTGCCAATCCTACTGGAGGCAGAACCAACATCCCACAATTTGCTGAGGTAATTGGAAATCCAAATGGAGCCAAGGGTCAAGAATTTCAACAACTTTTAAGAGGCTTCAATAAAACCTTGGGTGCTTCCACCCAAACTTCCATGATGGATTTTGGATTGGGACTTTCCTTTGGTAACCAAATTGCCCGTCCTAAAGTAACCTGGGGTTACAATGCGGCGTTGACTTACAAAAACGACACTGAATTTTATCAGGACGCTCAATTTAACTTGTTTGCCAAGCCAATTGATGCCAACCAAAATGAACTGGAGGCCCTCCAGATCCAGTCGGGTAACTATGGAGTAAATAGTGTGCTTCTTGGTGGAATTGCAGGAATCGCTTTGAAAACGAAAGCATCCAAATTCAAACTCAACTTTTTGCATCTACAAAATGGGGAATCCAAATCTGGTATTTTCGATTACGAAAACTCCAACTTGGGTGCCAACTACGAGGCCAAGCAATACAACCTAGAGTACAGCCAGCGTGGTCTAACGAGTGTGTTGCTATCTGGTAATCACTTCATCAAAGGAAAAGCTTGGGAGGTAAACTGGAAGCTTGCGCCAACGCGCTCTACCATCGAAGATCCAGATATCCGCTTTACTCGATTTAGAATGCCAACCAATACCATCTCCCCAGAAGTGGGGTTGCCTGCACGTATTTGGAGAAACTTGGAGGAAAACAACTTGGTAGGCAAGTTAGACCTAACCAAAAATATGAGCCTTTGGAACCAAGATGCCAAGTTTAAATTTGGCGGTTCTTATGCCTATAAAGAACGTGATTTTGAAATCCAATCTTTCCAATTCCCTACTGGAACAACGCCTTTGGATGGGAATCCTAACTCAGTGTTGAAGGAAAGCAACTTGTTTTCTTCAACCAATCGTAATGGGGTTCGCTACAACCCAGACTTTATTCCAAACAACCCAAATAAATTTCAGTCTAACTTATCCAACATCGGAGGATATGCGAGTGTGGAGGCCAATCCGCTCGCCAAACTGAAAACCATTGTGGGTCTTCGTGTGGAGAAATACACGCAATACTATTCTGGAACCAACCAAAATGCATCTATTGTATTTGATCAGGAAAAGGTATTGGATGATTTGGATTTCTTTCCAACCTTGAATCTAGTTTTGTCACTAAAAGAATCACAGAATCTTCGATTTTCAGCGGCAAGAACTATCGCGAGACCTTCCTTTAAGGAACTTTCCTTCGCTGAAATTATTGATCCGATTACCGGAAGGACTTTCGTTGGAGGATTATTTCAAGAAACTACAAACGCAGGCACTGAAATCCTCTGGGATGGTAATTTGAGATCTACGCGTATCAACAACTTCGACGTACGTTGGGAAATGTTCCAACCTAAAGGCGAAATGTGGTCTATAGGGGCGTTTTACAAGACCTTCGAAAACCCAATTGAAATCGTACAGTTCCTTTCTGACCCTGGATCTTTCCAGCCAAGAAACGTAGGAAATGGTACGGTATTGGGAGTTGAATTGGAATTTAGAAAGTCGTTGAAGTTTATCAGCCCGAGCCTTGAAAAATTCCAGTGGAATACCAATTTGACGGTTACCGAGTCACAAATTACCATGTCCGCGACGGAGAAAAGATCCAGACAGCTTACTGCTCGTGAAGGTCAAAAAATTGGGACTACTCGAGACATGGCTGGTCAGGCACCGTACATTATCAATACAGGTATTGCCTATTCGGACTTTAATACCGGTTGGGAAGCGGGTATTTACTACAATGTTCAAGGTCCAACACTTAACATGGTTGGCTTTGGAAATCGTACCGATACCTATGCAGTACCTTTCAATTCCTTGAACTTGAACATCAACAAAACCTTTGGTGCAGACGAGCGAATTCGTGCAAGCTTTGGTGTTCAAAACCTGCTGAATGACAAGCGTGAATTTATCTTCAGTTCTTATGGAGCTCAAGATCAGTTCTTCACGCAGCTTGCTCCAGGTGTTCGAGCTAACTTTAGCCTAGGATTCTCCTTCTAATTCATCGAATTCAAATTCAAATTAAGCCATCCCTCGGGGTGGCTTTTTTTGTGTAAAGTCTTTCAAAGGTTTATCCTTCCAACAAAATCGATTACTTTGTGCACTATGAAAAAATACTGCCTACTACTCCTGCTGACGATTTATACTTCCACTTTTTCTTTTGCCCAAGTGAAGGCCCCTTCCCAGCAGTTTTGGGATTTGCTCGCTACACATTGTGGCAAGGCCTATGAAGGCAAGTTGGTGTCACCTGAATCTGATCCCCGCTTTGCCGGCAAGCTGGTGATGCATGTGAGAAGTTGTGAGGAAGGTCGCCTTAGGATTCCTTTTTTTGTAGGAGAGGATCTTTCCCGAACCTGGGTGTTGACGATGGATGAGCAGCAGTTGATCCAACTCAAGCACGACCACCGACATGCTGATGGGTCTGAGGATGCGGTCACCCAATACGGTGGAAAGGCCACTAATACGGGTTCGGCAAGCACGCAATTTTTCCCAGCAGATTCCTTTACTGCAGGCTTACTTCCTGCAGCGGTAGGAAATGTGTGGTGGATCACCGTAGACGAAACCTCTTTTACTTACAACTTGAGGAGACTTGGATCTGCTACGCTATTCTCGGTACGATTTGATCTGACTAAACCCATCGACACCCCACCTGCTCCCTGGGGTTGGGTTGATTGATTACCTCTCGCCAAGCTTGCTTACCGCAGGCTATTTTTCTTTGGGCGAGAAAAAAAAGAAGTTAGCGCGCAAAGACGCGAAGACGCAAAGGGGCTTTTTCTTTGCGCCTCTGCGCCTTTGCGCGCCAAAAAAACAAATAACTCACACTAAAGCGCAAAGGGCTTATCTAATTCCTTTGCGTCTTTCCTGCTTTGCGAGAAAAAAAAGAAGTTAGCGCGCAAAGCCTGC
>JBEDEY010000025.1:0-2508 GCA_041175425.1 Bacteroidota bacterium
TGGCTTTGGGGTATAGTTTAGTGTTTATGTCCTCCCTGCGTACCCGATAAGTTTGTTATGAATTCAACGCCGATTATTGATGTCATCATTCCTGCATTTAATGAGGAAAAGTCTATCGTTAAAGTAATTGGGGATATTCCCAAACTGGTTCGGCATGTGGTAGTGGCCAACAATAACTCTACCGACCGTACCGCCGAAGTGGCGATGGAAGGGGGTGCTCAGGTGGTGTTTGAACCTCAAAAAGGCTATGGGAAGGCTTGTTTGACGGCTATGGAATGGATCAAGCGTCAAGAAGTTCAACCTGATATCCTGGTATTTTTGGATGGGGATTACAGCGATTATCCTGAGGAGCTGGAGGATTTGATAGCTCCAATTCTGGCGGACAAAGCGGACTTGGTGATCGGGTCCCGGTCTATGGGCCAACGGGAAGTAGGTTCCATGACTTTTCCTCAAGTTTTTGGGAATGGACTTGCAACCCTCTTGATGCGTTGGATGTATGGTGCCAAATTTTCTGATTTAGGTCCTTTTCGAGCCATCTCTTGGAGTAAATTACTTGCCTTGGGGATGGTAGATCAGAATTTTGGATGGACTATTGAGATGCAGATCAAAGCACATCAAGCTGAACTCAGGTACCTGGAAGTGCCAGTCACCTACCGAAAGCGTATCGGCGTTTCCAAAGTGAGTGGTACGGTGAAAGGCGTGATTGGGGCCGGATATAAAATAATTTTTACGATATTTAAGTATTGGCGCCCTTTTCGGTAGTCGCTTTCCAATTCGTTCAAATTCCATACCCATGCAAAAAAAATCAAGACTAAAGCCTGTTGTGTTTTTCGCGCTTCTATTGGTTGGAATAGCAAGTATCGCTTGTGCTCCAGAAGGTCGAGAAGGGGTAGTTGAAACTCAGTTTGCAGGTTACTGGTACAAAGGAACTGCTGAGGTAAACGTATTTGATTTGCAGCAAAGTCGGTATGGGGAGCTGCGTCAGGGAAAGGCGGTAATGATATTTGTCACGGAAGATTTTTCCAAAAGCAAGCAGGTGAAGTTGGATGCGCCTGAGGATAGGCCTTCCGATGCACAGAAGGTATTGAAGTTGAATATGACCCGGGAGTTTGTAACGGGCGTGTATCCTTACCACACCATGCTATCGGTTTTTACACCCGTTTACGAGGAAAGCCCAGCGCCCAAATTGACGGCATCCGTGACCGAGTGGTGTGGGCAATCCTTTACGCAGCTCAATTACAAGAATGGAAAATATACGGCCAAGCAATTTTCTTATTTTGAATCCGAAGGGGATTTGGAGTCCAAGGTGGATGGCAAAACAGAAGAGGAGCTGTTTACGCTGCTCCGCTTGAATCCTAATTTGGTTCCCCTTGGCAGTGTGACCCTAATTCCGAGCCTTATTTTTCAGCGCTTTGCCCATATTCCCTTGAAAGGCGAGCAGGCAACCGTTTCACGTAAAGCATTGGGTTCAGACCAAGCGGAATTGACGGTAGTGTATGGGGAAATTGGAAGGAAAATAACCATCCGTTACCAGCAACTATTTCCTTATGAGATTATGGGCTTTACAGAAACTTGGACCAAGGCAAATGGGCAGCAAGAAGTGACTACGGCCACACGCATTCACTTGAGACAGTTGCCGTATTGGAAGCAAAATGAGAAGGTGTATGAATCCCTTCGCAAGGAATTGGGACTTTGAGCACTCGTTTTAAATCGGTATTAAAAGTTGCTTCGCTACTTCTACTAGGAACTGCGCTGATTTTGTTGGCGCAAGTGCCAAGAGAAAATTTCCCCCTGACTTTTGTCCTTTTTGCAGTGGCTTTTGGGGGATTGCTGGGCTGCTATTTTTTAACTGACAGCAAGTTTAGTTTCTGGTGGCTTTTGGGGATTGGGCTACTCTTTCGAGGTTCCCTATTCTTTTTTGCTCCGCAATGGTCTGAGGACGGCGTTCGGTTTTTGTGGGATGGGGAGCTTTTAAGTCAAGGTCAGAATCCTTATCAGATGACCCCAGCGCAGGTACAAGAGCAGCTAGGGGCGGGGGAAGCAGAGTACCGTACCCAACTTTTCGAGGAGTTAAATTCGCCGCATTATTATTCCGTTTATCCTCCCCTGAATCAGCTACTATTTTGGGCAGCAGCTCAGTTTGCTCAGGGTAATCTTGAAAAAGGCTATTTGGCACTTCGGCTTTTACTTTTATTTGGGGAAGTTGGAGTGTTTCTTTTGCTTTGCCGGCTTTTGGCAAGGTTTGACCTTCCTCAAAAACAGGTCATTTTCTACTGGTTAAATCCACTTGTCATCTTGGAGGTGGTAGGAAACCTACACTTTGAAGGGCTGGTTCTATTTTTTCTAGTAGCATCTCTTGCTGCCATGTCGCGGCAGAAGCTTGGTTTCTCGGGAATGTTCTGGGGGCTGGCGATTGGTATGAAATTGCTCCCCATGCTTTTTGCACCTGCATTTTTGTTTTGGAAGCAGACGCGGAAATCCCTTGGTTTTTGGGGAATGGCATTTGGG
>JBEDEY010000026.1:0-6538 GCA_041175425.1 Bacteroidota bacterium
GCGCTATATTTATACCATGCAATCACTCCTACCACAACTAAAAAAAGTCGGGCTTCACCTGCTCTTGATTGCAGGAATTTCAGTTACGCTCGGCTTTATTTTTTTAAAGGTTTACCTTCCATTCTACACGAATCATGGGGAAACCGTATCCGTACCCGATCTCACTGGAATGACTTACGAACAAGCGGAGGAGCTATTGAATAGTGCTTCGTTGCAGTACGAGATCTCTCCAGATTCTGGTTTTAGTGGGGAAAAGGATCCACTTTCCATTTTAAAACAGCTCCCCGAAGCCAATGCATTGGTCAAAAAAGATCGAAAGATATTTTTAACCTTGAATGCCCGAAATGCCCCTATCCTTAAGATGCCAAGTTTGCTCAATATGCCCTTGAAAAACGTGCAAGAAATCTTGGCCAACATTGGACTGCAGCGAGGAGATATTATCTATGTTCCTGATATCGGAATAAATGTAGTCTTGGAACAACGCTACAAAGGGGCTCCTATCCGTGAAGGAGCAGAAATTGCCAAAGGATCGAAAATTGATTTGGTGGTAGGTGATGGCATGGGGAATCAATTGCTAAGCGCACCCAATTTTGTCGGTTTGGAAGAAGAAGAAGCTGAATTTTTGGCAATCGGCTCTGGATTACGGGTGGGAAGAAAAACCTACAACAAAACCGACTCAATCGCTCCTGGAAGAGTGTATTTGCAAAGTCCCTCCGTGGGTTCTGGACTGAAATCAGGAGATGTGATTGATCTTTGGATTTCAAAAAATTAAAACATTGAAGCCAAGCAGGTTATTCTCTTCCCTACTATTCTTCTCTTTGATGAGTCAAGGAGGGCCTAGCCTAGCTCAGTTTGTTACTTTTGGACCCATACATCAGCCCTCAAAAAACTCAACTGAGGAATTTGCTGCCCTGTCAAGGCAAACGAACTCAAGTACCCTACCCTTCTGGGACGATTTTTCGAATGGCATTCAAAGCAGTAAATGGGATGCAAAAGGAGCATCCTACACCGAGACCATTGGAAATAAAGCACCTTCCATCGGCATGGTCCTGTTTAATGGAGTAGACCAAACTGGCAAATCCTACTCTTTGCAGGAAAAAGACCAAGGTGAGGGAGATTACCTAAGCAGTATCCCTCTTGATTTAAGCGGAATTCCAGCGGCTCAGCAATCCACTGTTTACCTCAGCTTTTTTTGGCAAGCAGGAGGAAAAGCTGAAGTTCCAGATAGCAACGATCGCCTCAGTGTACAAATCTTAAGTCCTGACAATACTTGGCTTACGATTTGGGAAAAAAGAGGCGGTCCCACCCTAGATCGAACCCGATTTACCCAAGAATCCCTATTAATTCGACCAGAATGGCAGCATGCCAACTTTCAGTTTCGCTTTTTTTCAAATGGTAGACAAAGCGGACCTTTTGATTCTTGGCTTTTAGACTACGTCTATTTGAATTCGAAGCGAAGCAGTACGGACCTTTCCTATCCCGACCGAGCCCTTACCCAAAGAACGACCGTTCGTATTGGAGACTTTGGAGCTTATCCATGGGAGCTCTTACAAAAAAATCAAAAAGGAAAATGGTCTACCGCCAAGAGTGAATTTCAAAATCTAGAGAATCGCTTCAAAGCCATGGAGTACTCCGTTACACTTCGAGACAGTAGTGGACTGGAATTGCTCCCGATCAATAGTACCACACCCTTCAATCCTGTTCCAAATGCCTTGGAAAGAAGGACGATTGTAAGCAGGTCCTTCACAGAAATTCCCATCCCTTCCAAACCAGGTGAGGTGGATTTTGAAATAGCCTTGGTCACCGGAGACGGGCTCCTCACAGCCATCAACGGGAATGACACTATTCGCTATGCACAGGTAGATTTCCGAGACAATGACAAAGTAAGCACCCGCTTCGCATTACGCGATTACTTTGCATACGATCAGGGAGTAGCAGACTACACGGCAGGGATCAATCAGCGCTCGGGCCAACTCGCTGTAAAGTATACTACACCAGAAGCAGTCTTTTTGAAGGGGATATCCATCGACTTTTCCAATGCCCGACAAGTAAATCAAGTCCTTGATTTGGTGGTATGGTCCGCACTGGACAAGAAGCCCCTTTATAGTAAGGAAGTGGACATCCCAGCAAAGGGACCTGGGCAAGAGATTCATTATTTCGCTTTGGAAGAGGCCATCCCTGTTTCAGGAACCTTCTATGTGGGATTCACTCAGTTCACCAACGACTTTCTTCAGGTTGGTCTAGACAAAAGCAATGACTTTGGGGATCGTATCTTTTACAATGTTGGCGGCGGATGGGTACAAAATACGGAGGTCAGCGGCTCCTTGCTGATTCGCCCACATGTCAGCCTAAGCGGGAAGGCCAGTGGGAGCATCGACACCCCTAACACAGTTCGTATCTATCCCAATCCCACAGTCAACGAAGTTCAGGTAGAGGGAGAATTTTCTTCCTTGCGGGTAGTAGACACTTTTGGTCGGGAAGTATTCCCATCACGAGTACCCTCAGTTAAGGGAGAAACCCTTAATTTTAAAGACCAAAACCCTGGACTATACCTGATTTATATTCAGGGTAACTCTGGTCCACAATCGTATCGAATCTTAGTAAAAAAATAACATGGAAGACATTACCGTAAACGAACTAAAGGAAAGGTTAGCAAAAGGAGAAAAATTTCACTTTTTCGACGTCCGAGAAGAATGGGAGTACGAAGAGGATAACCTTGGCGCAAATAATATTCCTTTGGGAGAACTTGCGCACCAATTGGAGCAATACGAAAACATCAAGCACGAGGAAATCGTGGTACACTGCCGTTCTGGTGCAAGAAGTGGGAATGCAAAGAAGTTTATGGAAACCAAAGGCTTTACCAAAGTCCGAAATGTTTTGGGTGGCATTCTTGCTTACCGAGCCTTGAAAGATTAGTGACTAGGGAATTGTACTAAGTACAAGGTAAAAAGACGATTAGAACCAAGAACCAAGAGATTAGATTTACTATTCTGCTCCCAGCAAACTCCTGCTAATAAGGAGTAGATTCATCTCGACTCTTGTGTCTTGTCTCTTGCCTCTAAAGTATCTTGGTACTTTGTACATTGAACTATGAATTTAGCTCATCTGAAAGGGTTGAGGCGAGAAGCAGAGTACAAAAATTAGGAGCGCTAGCCATCCCAACACTTTTCTTTTGGTGTCTACTGGCGTGTTACTCGTCACTTCAGGATGGCGTATTCCCATGACCCTACCGAGTAAAAAGGCAAAAAACAACCAGCCTTGGTAGCCTTCCCAGCTGGGCTGAAAGAAGGATATTAAGTATTGGCCTGCAGCAAGTAGGAACACTACCGTAATTCGGTTGAGCTGGGAAAGGTCAGACTTCGTCAAGCAGAGGTACAAAAAGCCAAGGTAAAGGGGAATCCGAATGACGAGTTCCTCTAAGGGCAAAGAAGGCCGAATCACACCCATTCCTGCATAGGCGAGGAATGCTACAAAGGCAATAAGGGAAATCAGGGCATGTCGCCTTGGAAACAACCCAAAAAGCACGTGTCCCCCATCCAACTGCCCAATGGGCAATAGGTTGAGTGCAGTGAAGAACAGCGCCAAATAACCCGCAAATAAATAAGGATAGTGAATCAATTCCGACATGACGGGTAGACGCCCTGGATCAGCGAGCAATTCACCCAAACCCCAGAATAACACATTTTTTCCGAGTTCAAACTCCATCACTTCTTCTCCATAGCCTTGGAAATTGGGATCGGCATACTCCGGATGAATTTCATAGAGGTAATCTGCCGGAGGCAGGCTCACAAACCCATACACCAAAACGCCTAGCGCAAGGACAAAACCAGCCAAAGGACCAGCAATACCGATATCAAAATATTTTTTACGGCTATTTATCCTCCCCTTCATCTGGATCACTGCGCCAAAGGTGCCCAGGGAGGGGCTACCCAAAAATCCCAGCCAAGCAGGAATAAAAAAAGGTAGGCTACAGCGGACTTTGTGGTAGATGGAAGTGAATAAGTGTCCCAACTCGTGGACGAGAAGGATGCCTACAAATGGGATTGAAAATTCAAGGGAACGTACAAAAAAAGGCCAGGTCAATGCAGATTCGCCTGAGGCCAGAATGGACTTACCGTAAATCCACTCTCCACCAGCGAGCGTGGTAGTTACAAGGGTAAGGAGGAACAATACACCATGAATGAGGTATTCTTTGGGTTTATACATCACCAAAAAAGTTAAGCAAGGTCTCAGGCCCGAGCACCTGAATGGCCTGAATACCCAGGGAAGCAGCACCATCCACATTGGCTTTTAAATCATCAAAAAAGAGGACACGATTCGCGGTTGTTCCTAGTTCAAGCAGCAGCTGTTGGTAAATGTCTTGATTCGGTTTGGCGAGCCCCATCTCGTGGCTGTAGAAGACCCAATCGAATAGCGGATCAAAATTCTGAAGATTGTGTTCAGCTTGGAGCTGGGCATATACTGCTTCGATATGGATCTCGTTCGTATTGCTAAGGATTCCCACTTGGTACTTTGCTTTGAGTTTGCGTACCAGCTCGAGGCGGTAGGCAGGAATTGTGCCCAGTAGGCTATTCCAGTAGTAGTCCACCTCGGCATCCGACCAGTTCGTTTGAAAATAGTTTCGAAACTCTTGGCGAAACTCAGCTGAGCTGATTTGCCCTTTTTCGTAAGCTTTGTGAAAGTCTGCGGTGTAGCAGTGATCCACCTGATCGTGTAGGTTAGCCGGTAGGGCCGACTTCATCAGGTCCATGGCATGCGTATAGTCGATGTCTATCAGGACATTGCCTAGGTCAAAGATGACAAAATCCACATCAGGCCTATTTTTCATGGGGGATGAAGGTTGATTAATTCAACTCAAATATGTAACATTGCAGTCCCAAAACCAAGGTGTTCGGCTCATTTGAGCGCCTTTTTAGAATATGAAAATCTAGTTTTAGGGCCTATAGCTCATTCGGTTAGAGCAACTGACTCATAATCAGTAGGTGCTTGGTTCGATTCCAAGTGGGCCCACAACAGAATCAGGCACTTACGAGTAATTTACTCTAAGTGTCTTTTTCATTTACACACGATTTGCACAAAAACAGGTCAGTGGCTAGTAAGCCAACTCCATAATTGGCTATTGAATCAACTTTTTAATTTTTAACTATGTGCTTCTGCTATATTTTGCACAGTCCTTCTTCAAACAAATTCTATACAGGAATAACTCAGGAATCTGTTGAAGAAAGATTGGTTAAACACCTTACCAAAGCCTATGGAAGCCATCGATTTACAGCCAAGGTTTCAGACTGGGAATTGTATCTCTGCATAGAGGCTGAATCCATTTCTCATGCTAGAAAAATGGAGGTATTTATCAAACGAATGAAAAGCCAGGTTTTTATTAGAAAACTTAAAGTTGTACCCGAAAGTCTACAATTTCTAATCAACAAGACAAAGAACCGAGCAACTGACTCCCCCGATCCTTCGGGGCAGTAGGTGCTTGGTTCGATTCCAAGTGGGCCCACAACAGAATCAGGCACTTACGAGTAAATTACTCTGAGTGCCTTTTTCTTTTGCCCACGATTTGCATAAAAAAAGCCAGAAGCGTAACACAATTCTACTACTTAGAACTTTGTTCGATACGTGATTCGCTTGGACAACTAGAAGTACTACAGCCTGATTTACTATTCCATTACAATTTCTTCAAACACTAGGAAAATCAGTTGTGCTGCCTTAACTTAATGATAGATTGAAGAATTTAATTTTCGAGTTTGAATCAAGTGATTCAGAAATGAGTTCCCTCCTATTATTTTAACTCTTTCCCCTAATTACAAGGATAAAAACTATTTTTTAAAATTTGCAAAAATGTTGCCTATTTAGGTAACTTTGCATTAGCGAACTGGAAAATGAGTGACAAGATTTTTCGCGAAATCCTATATTACGACAAGTACTATTTGGAATTTTTCGAAACATTGAAACCCGAAGTCAAGAAAAAGTTTAACTGGACGCTGCAACTAATCGCCTCCATAAATCAGGTACCCATAAAGTATTTCAAGCATTTGAGTCAATCGGACGGACTATACGAAATACGAGTAGAACAAGGGTCTGACATTTACCGTGTGTTTGCATTCTTTGACAAAGGCAAACTAATTATTCTCATCAATGGGTTTCAAAAAAAGACCAAAAAGACTCCAAAAAAAGAAATTGAACTCGCCGAAAAACTCAAAAAACAATACTTCGATGAAAACCGGAAAATCTAAGCTCACTTCATTTTCAGATCACTTGGACAGCCAATATGGCACCCCTGGAAGTTTGGGACGAGAGCGATACGAACAAGAATTTGAGGCATTCAAACTTGGGGTCATTCTTCAGGAACTTCGAAAAGAGAAAGGACTTACACAAGAGCAATTGGCAGAGAAGTGTGGAACCACAAAAAATTACATTTCTCGAATAGAGAACAATGCCAGTGACATCCGGCTATCCACATTGATGCGTATCATCCAAGACGGGCTTGGAGGCTTCCTAAATTTTAAAGTTGAGTTTAAATAAGGTGCTTTAATTT
>JBEDEY010000027.1:0-8052 GCA_041175425.1 Bacteroidota bacterium
CGCCTGCTGCGGATGCTTTGCCCGATGCAGAGAAAGGAAATTTACCAATACGCACCTCGTGGCCAGCGGCTTTTGCCTTGGCTTCGGTCATGCCTACAGAGGCGATCTCTGGAGAGCAGTAGGTACATCCTGGGATGTTTCCATAATCCAATGCTTCTGGGTGATGGCCTGCGATTTTTTCTACGCAAATGATCCCTTCGGCTGAAGCAACGTGCGCCAATGCTGGTCCTGGAACCACATCTCCGATGGCATAGTAGCCAGGCATGTTAGTTTGGTAGTAGTCATTTACTTGGATTTTACCCTTGTCCACCAAGATGCCTACCTCTTCCAAACCGATGTTCTCCAAGTTGGAAACTACTCCAGCAGCAGAGAGAACTATGTCGCAGTCCAGAACTTCCTCGCCCTTGGCTGTTTTGACAGTGACCTTACATCCTGCTCCTTTGGTATCTACCTTCGTCACCTCAGAAGAGGTCATGATGGTGATGCCTGATTTTTTATAGATTTTTTCAAGTGCTTTGGATACCTCTTCGTCCTCTACAGGTACGATTCGGTCCATAAATTCCACGATTGTGACCTTGGTGCCGATGGAGTTGTAGAAATAGGCAAATTCCACGCCGATTGCACCTGAACCTACAACCACCATGCTTTTAGGTTGCTTCTCTAAAGTCATCGCCTTTCGGTAACCAATCACTTTCTCGTTGTCGATTTTCAAAGTAGGCAACTCTCTTGCGCGAGCACCTGTGGCGATGATGATGTGGTCGGCAGCGTAAACTGTCTTTTTTCCTTCTTTATCGGCCACTTCTACCTTTTTGCCAGGCTGGATTTTTCCCCAGCCAGAAAGGATTTCGATTTTATTTTTCTTCATCAAAAACTGCACGCCCTTGCTCATGCCGTCTGCTACGCCACGGCTGCGCTTGACCATGCCGGTAAAGTCTGCTTCCGCACCACTTACCTGGATTCCATAGTCGCTGGCATGGCTGATGTACTCAAATACCTGTGCGCTTTTCAACAAGGCTTTGGTAGGGATACAGCCCCAATTGAGGCAGATGCCACCCAATTCTTCCGCTTCTACAATGGCAGTTTTCAGTCCCAATTGGGAAGCACGAATGGCCGCCACGTATCCTCCCGGTCCGCTACCCAGCACAATCAAGTCAAATTTTGTCGAAGACATAGTTTAATGGATTTGATATCAAAATAACTTCGCAAAAATAGGTCTTTTGACTTCAGAAAAAAATCTGTTTTGGACCTAGATTTCTCTGGGGAAAAGTTTCATGCTGAATGCCTTAGTGAGCGGGTAGTTAATTTCGAGTTCCTATTTTTTTGCTCCGTTTTCTAATGAAAATTGAAAAAATAAGATCCAAAATCGCTGTTTTTTGCCACCTGTCTTGGAACTGAAAAAATCCAGGATCTAAATCCCAAGAGAAATTTCTATTTTTGGCGAAATCAAAAATGAGGGAATTCATGGGATTACTTACAGGAAAAATCGCCTTAGTGACTGGGGCTTCCAAAGGAATTGGCAGAGCCATTGCTATCAAATTTGCACAGGAAGGGGCACAGGTTGCCTTTACATATCTTTCTAGCGTTGAAAAAGGACTTGCGCTAGAGGCCGAACTGGCCGCCTACGGAGTTCGAGCCAAAGGCTACCGTTCCGATGCTTCGGACTTCAAAGCAGCAGAGGAATTGGTGAATGCAGTGGTGGCTGACTTTGGAACCTTGGATATCCTTATCAACAATGCAGGAATCACCCGAGACAATTTATTGATGCGCATGACCGAAGAGTCTTGGGACGAGATCATGAACATCAATTTGAAGTCTTGTTTCAATACCGTAAAAGCAGCCACACGCGTGATGATGAAGGCCAAGTCTGGTTCGATCATCAACATGACTTCCGTGGTGGGAGTGAAGGGAAATGCCGGGCAGGCCAACTATGCTGCTTCGAAGGCAGGTATCATCGGCTTCACCAAGTCAGTGGCTTTGGAATTAGGTTCTCGCAACATCCGGTGCAATGCAGTGGCTCCAGGATTTATTGAAACAGAGATGACGGAGGTATTGGATGAGAAAACAGTTCAAGGCTGGAGAGATGCCATTCCTATGAAACGTGGAGGTCTACCTGAAGAAATTGCTGATGTATGCGTATTTCTCGGTTCTGATATGAGCAGCTACATTTCCGGCCAAGTGCTTCATGTCAATGGAGCAATGTATACCTAACCTTTGAGGTCTTTTTCAGACCTCGAAGGTTTTCAATTATCCTTTGAGGTCTTTTTTTGACCTCGAAGGTTTTCAATTATCCTTTGAGGTTTTTTTTTGACCTCGAAGGCTTTCAATTATCCTTTGAGGTCTTTTTTTGACCTCGAAGGATTTGAATTCCTCAAGGAAGGTACTGAAGAAACCTTCGAGGTTTTTGGAAACCTCAAAGGTTGTAATCCCTAAACCTTCGAGGTTTTGGGAAACCTCAAAGGTTTTAGGTTTGTGAAAAAATCACCTCAATTAATCTTCAAGTTCCTGAATCCAAATTTGATTGTCTTCATCCAAAAGATGATTTTTTTCAAACTCCTCAAGACCCCCAAACCAGTCCAATACCCAGTCGGTTTCAAGTTGAGTTTTACTTTTTGAAAGGATAGTTCCGTAAGATGAATACTTCCATTTTTTAAAGTCTTTTATTAGTCCATGGTTTTGGGGATTCCGATGAATGTATTTGATGACTACAGTTAAATAACCTTCTGTATCGATTTCTTTTCTTTTGAATTTCCTTTGAAATAATCCTCCATGTCTCTCAAAGACCTTATTATATGACTTTGAATAGGAATTCAAAAAATTAGAAAATGCAGAAAGGGCTGCAGCCTCATTTGTTGACTCCCGTACTTGAACTAAAAAATGAAAGTGGTTTGGGAGTAAGCAATAACAAAAAGTGGCAAAATGATTAGAGCAAAAATCGGAGTACCTTCTTAGAAAGTACATGTAATTATTCTCATTTCTAAATAGGAGTTCTTCACCAACTGATCGTGAATAAACATGGAAAAATTTCCCAGGGATTAATGGGTCATGCATAAAAAGTAAGTTTAAAAAGTGAAAACCTTCGAGGTTTTTGGAAACCTCAAAGGTTGTTTGATCCTTTGAGGTCTTTTTTCAGACCTCGAAGGATTTGTATTCATCCAAAAAGACATATTGAAACCTTCGAGGTTTTGGAAACCTCAAAGGTTGTAATCCCTAAACCTTCGAGGTTTTTGGAAACCTCAAAGGTTTTTGTAAGGTTTACCGGTCTTTTTCCAAGAACGGGTAGCGGTAGTCGGTAGGGGAGACGAATGTTTCTTTGATGGTGCGTGGAGATACCCAGCGGAGCAAGTTGATCATGGAGCCCGCTTTGTCATTGGTACCTGAGGCTCTGGCGCCACCGAATGGCTGCTGTCCTACCACTGCGCCTGTTGGCTTGTCGTTGATGTAGAAGTTGCCAGCGGCATGCTTCAATTTTTGAGTGGCCAATTCAATGGCATAGCGGTCCTGAGAGAAGATGGCTCCCGTAAGCGCATAAGGAGAGGTTTGGTCTACCAGCTCTAGCACCGTCTCGAAATGCTCCTCATGGTACACATAGATCGTCAAAACCGGACCAAAGATCTCCTCACACATGGTCTTGTACATGGGATCCTGCGTAAGGATGACGGTTGGCTCGATGAAGTAACCCTTTGACTTGTCATACTTTCCACCAGCGATGATCTCTACGCCTGGAGCAGCCTTGGCTTGGTCAATGTAATTCGCGATTTTATCAAACGATTTTTCATCGATCACCGCATTGATGAAGTTGCTGAAGTCCTCTGTACCTCCCATGGTCATCGATGCTAGGTCTTCGATCATGGATTTTTTGATCTCCTCCCAAAGGTTGGAAGGAAGGTAGGCTCTAGATGCAGCAGAGCATTTTTGGCCTTGGTATTCAAAAGCACCACGAACTAGACCTACAGCTACAGCCTTGGGATTTGCTGATTTGTGTGCGAGGACAAAGTCTTTTCCTCCTGTTTCTCCTACGATTCTTGGGTAGGATTTGTAACGGGTGATGTTTTCGCCCACTGTCTTCCAGATGTGTTGAAAAACTCCGGTGGATCCGGTGAAGTGAATTCCCGCAAAATCCGGGTGCTTGAAAATCACGTCTCCAGCTGTAGGTCCATCTACGTAAATCAAATTGATTACTCCATCCGGCACGCCCGCCTCTTTGAAAACCTCCATGAGTACTTGGGCGGAATAAACCTGGGTGTAGGCCACCTTCCAAACGATGGTATTTCCCATCAGCGCGGCTGAAGTAGGCAAGTTGCCTGCAATGGCTGTAAAGTTGAATGGAGTCAAGGCAAACACAAAACCCTCGAGAGGTCGCTGCTCCAATCTATTCCAAACCCCTGCACCAGAAACGGGAGGCTGTTGAGCGTAGATTTCACACATGTATTTCACATTGAATCGGAGGAAGTCAATGAATTCACAGGCAGCATCAATCTCTGCCTGAAAGGCATTTTTGGACTGGCCAAGCATGGTCGCTGCATTGATTCGGGCACGGTAAGGACCGGCGAGCAAGTCAGCTGCTTTGAGGAAAATAGCTGCGCGCTGCTCCCAAGCCATATTTTCCCAGGCTTCTTTTGCTCCTAATGCAGCTTGGATGGCCTGCTCCACATGGGAACGGTCGCCTTCGTGAAACTGTCCTAAGATATGTTGGTGATCGTGTGGAGGAGAAAGCGTCCGAGTCTTGCCTGTTCGTACCTCCTCGCTCCCGATATACATGGGGATATCGATTTGTTGGGAACGGAGGGTGGCCAGCATGGCTTGAAGTTCTTTTCGCTCTGGGCTTCCTGGAGCGTAGGCCTTAACAGGCTCATTGACTGGTGTAGGTACGTTGAAAAATCCCTTTAACATGGTGATTGCGTTTGTGTGAATGAAGGAAACAAAGATAGGATATCCCTAGGAATGTGAAACTGCCTTTCCTCACAAAAGGAGCTCTAGTTCTTTCAGGTTTCGGATTTCGTAGGTGGGCTTGAGGTCTATGGTTTTTCCCTCGGGGTTGAAATACACTTGATCAATGTCCGCTCGCTGTGCCCCAAGAATGTCTGAGTTGGGGTTGTCACCAATCATCAGACAGCTGCTCGCATCGGTTTGGAGCTGCTCCAAGGCATGGTAAAATATCCGGGGGTCGGGTTTTTTGTGACCCGTAGTCTCTGAGGTAACCACCAGTTCAAAATAGTCGGTGATGCCAGAGGACCTCATTTTTTTCGCCTGCGACTCATTGAAGCCATTGGTGATGATGTGGAGTCGGTAAGACTTTTTGAGATATTCTAGGATTTCTTTGGAATGGGGAAAAAGGTGGGGCTTGGAAGAAGTTCGGTGCATGAAATCCTCTTCAAAGGGGGCTGGGATTGCAGCCGCATTTGCTCCAGCATGGGTAAATATCCGTGGGAATCGTTCGCGTCGCAGTCCCTGTTTGTCGATTTTGCCAAGGTTGTAGTCATCCCACAATTGGTAATTGACGGTATGAAAGGAGGAGAAAAACTGCTCGAAGCTAGGAATGCCCAAGTCTTGCAGGGCATAAATTTGAAAGAGTTCCGAAAGGGATTCGCGTACATTCCGATCGTAATCCCAAAGCGTATGGTCTAGATCGAAGAAAAGATGCTGGTAGGTTTTCAAGTTGACTTAGCGTCTGTACTGGTTGTTCTGAATTTTGTTGGCGGCCAGTTCTCGGTTGGACTTTAGGATTTCGTAGGTTTCTTGATCCTTGGTTAGGTTCACATCTTTTTGAATTAGTTTGAATATCTGTTGTAAGATTTCAAGGTATTCTTCCAAGATGTAGTAAAACATCCACTGATCCGTCCTGCGGCTACCTAGGAGACCAGCATTCTTTAGGTATATCAAGTGACGGCTCGTTTTTGTTTGCGTAAAGTCCAAAATAAGTTCAAGGTCTGAAATGCTCAATTCCTTGTTTTGCATAAGCAAATGCAAAATTCGCACTCGCGGCTCTTCCGAAAGTGCTTTAAAAATTCGCAAACCATAGTTTAAACTGATATTTTTGAGTCTCATTAGTAAGTTTTAACTTCGGGAACGAGGTGAAACGAAAATAATCGCTGAAATTGGCTTAAATTCATCAAGAAGTCCAAGGGCAGTACATCTTTGAACCCAATATTCGTGAAAATAACCTATTTATACGCGCTAATTCTGTTGTCGGGATTTTTTTTCTGCGCGCAAGACCTGATTGCACAAGATAAGCAAGAAAAAAAAGTCGTTCAGCTTTCAGGGATTGTCCTCAATGCGGATAGTACCGATGCCGTTCCCGGAGTAAATATTTATGTGCCCAAAAAAGGTAGAGGAACCGTTTCTGGACGATTTGGCTATTTTTCTATGCCTGTTCTAGAGGGGGATACCATTGTATTCACCTTCATTGGATTAAAAAAACAAACCTTCACCGTTCCACAGAAAATGGAGAACGATCGGATCTCCTTGATTTTGACCATGGAAGTGGATGAAATCGCGCTTGCTGAAATTGAGGTTCTGCCTTATCCCACCGAAGATGAGTTTAAGCAAGCGGTGCTGACCATGTCGGCGGTAGATCCGATGTCTATCAGCCGAACAAACATGCGTCCCGAGATGCTGCTCCGTTGGGCGGAGTCAATGCCTGCTTCTAGCAACGAGAACTTCCGAGCGTTTCAAGAGTCCCAAATGCTCCAAAACCAGGATATCTACGGACCCAGGCCTTTACGGATCTTGGACCCATTTGCTTGGTCTCAATTCATCCGCTCCATCAAACGAGGCGACTTTAAAAGCAAATAATTCAGGTTTATTTCGAGGTTTGACCTGATTTAAAATAAATCCTTGACAAACATTTGGTCGGATTTATTTAAAAGGATATCTTTGTGCCTCATTTCAGAAAAGCAATACTTAAAACTAGCTATAGCATGAAAAGCGATATTCATCCAAACTACAGAGATGTTGTATTTTACGATACCTCTTCTGAGTTCAAGTTTTTGACCAAATCCACCATTGAAACTAGCGAAACTATCGTTTGGACAGATGGTAACTCCTACCCAGTGTACAAGATTGAAGTGAGCTCTGAGTCTCACCCATTCTACACCGGTAAGAAAATGTTGTTGGATACTGCAGGTCGTGTGGAGAAATTCAACAAGCGTTACGCGAAAAAGTAATTTGGACTTTCGTCCTTCGAAAAAGTCTCCCGGAGCACAGATTCCGGGAGACTTTTTTATTTTTGTTCTATGAAGCACCTCCTGTTGTTTGACGATCCTGCCATTCGCGGGTCTCTCCTTCCCTTTACTTTTACGCGGCCTATTGCCGACCTCCGGGTAGGGATCCTAAAAATTTCCGAAAAATGGGAAAAATACGCAGGAGCACAGGTGTCCTACTGGACGCAAGACTACCTTCAACATCTTTTTCCACGGACCGTACAGCATAGTTTTGCCATTAATGGTTCCTGGTTGCCTGATTCGAATTCTTGGCAACAAGTAGTTGCCTTGAAGGAAGATGAGGCCTTATTTTTTGGCAAAACCTTGTTGGCCACAGCTTGTGGACCGCTAGAAAAAAGCTTGGCTTTTGCGGCTGAAAAGAAAATAATTCAAGCAGTACAAGAACCCGTTCTGCTTCAAAAAACCTGGCATATTTTCCAATTCAACGCAGCTGAAATCCGTAAAGATTTTACGCTTATCACTGCTGGAAGAACTTCCAAGCCCATGCTAGATCCGTATACCCGTTGCTATGGGGAGCATCAGATTTTTATTGAAGAGGGAGTGCAAATCCGTGCAGCAGTGCTCAATGCGGAGGCTGGACCTATTTATTTGGGAAAGAACTCCGAGGTACAAGAAGGAGCCTTGATCCGAGGGCCTTTCGCTTTATGTGAGGGTTCCACGGTCAATATGGGCGCGAAATTACGAGGAGACACCACTATAGGGCCTTTTTCGAAGGTGGGTGGAGAGGTGTCCAATTCGGTGATTATGGGCTATTCCAACAAAGGGCACGATGGATTTTTGGGCAATTCGGTGATTGGAGAATGGTGTAACCTGGGTGCAGATACGAATACCT
>JBEDEY010000028.1:0-4144 GCA_041175425.1 Bacteroidota bacterium
GCTTTTAGGCTTTTTTTATTTACCTTTGTGCCCGTTGTTTATCACGATACTAAAATCCCCATAGCATGTCCAAACTGCGTATTCTCTACGTTGCTAGTGAAATCAACCCCTTCTTAGAAACATCCAAAGTAGCAAGCTTCTTACGCGCTCTTCCGCAAGCCATGCAGGAGCGAGGAATGGAGATCCGTATTTTGGTGCCTCGGTTTGGGTTGATCAACGAAAGAAAGAACAGGCTTCATGAGGTAGTTCGTTTATCTGGAATCAACATTGCGGTAGGTGAAGAAGAAAAGCCCTTGATCATCAAGGTAGCTTCGATTCCCAATGCCAAACTGCAGGTGTACTTCATTGATAACGAGGATTATTTTCAGCGAAAGTACGTGTTTCATGACAAGCAGCAGCGTTTTTATGACGACAACGACGAGCGTGCGATCTTCTTTTGCAAGGGAGTGATTGAGACGGTCAAAAAATTAGGTTGGGCTCCAGATATCGTGCATTGCAACGATTGGATGACTTCCCTGATTCCGATGTACTTAAAGACTACCTACAAAAACGAGCCCTTGTTTAAAGAAACCAAATCTGTATTTGGGATTTATACCGAAGGATTCTCCCATACTTTTGGAGACGATTTGTTAAACAAGGTTAAGATGGTAGATATCGATGATACTATTTTAGCACCTTTGACGAGCAAAGATTTTTCAGGCTTCATCAAGATGGGCATCGCGTATGCGGACCGTGTGGTGCAAGGATCTGAAGTCTCTGCCGGCTTAAGTCAACTTATTGGAGAGTTTTCAAAAAACCAGAAATTTGAAATCAGTTTTGAAGAAGAGCAGCAAGCTCATGAAGAGTTGTATGGAATGTATACCAGCCTTGCGGGCTAAGTTTTCCGTTTTCGCGTTTTTTTCACTCTTGGTCTTGGGAGGATGTTCTGATCCTGCTACGCTAGGCCTTGAACTTGCACCTGAGAACAATCAGATTGGAGTTTTCTACAGGGAAATCCCCCTGGATGCGAAGGTTGTACTCCTTGATTCGTTCAATACCACCAACTCAGGTATCCTGATCGTCGGAGATGAGGAAGATCCTTATTTTGGCAAAACTAGAAGCACGGCTTACACTCGATTGCACATCGAATCAGGTTCCGAGCGTCCTAAATCAGAAGCAATTCTTGATTCCGTATTTTTTAACTTGTCTACTGTCAGTGTTAACGGAACGAACCTAGACCAGAAGAAGAAGTATTCGGTTCACCTGCTAGCAAAGCCCTTGGAAGACACCTTGTATTACAATTTCAGCAAGCTTCCTTATCAGGCAAATGCCATTGCAGAGTTGGAAGTAGCGTTTAAGGATACCAAAGATACGCTCCTCAAAACTCCTTTGAATCCGGTATTGGCCTCGGAAATTTTTGCCAAACTCAAAAAAGGGAACGAGTTTGACAACGTATTTAATTTTAGAAAATACCTACCTGGCGTAGCGATAGTGCCTCGTGCGGGCGACAATACCACCACAGGATTCTCCCTAGGAGGCAATACAGGAATTACCTTTCATTACCACCTTGCAGGGGATACAACTAAATTAACCTACAAGATTACCACCTTTTCTTCCCGCAGCTTCAACGGAATCGAGTCAGATCGTAGCGGTACACCTACAGCGGTGGTTAGAGACTATCAGAAGTCCTACTCCACTGGTGCGATGGTTGGGATGAAATCTGGTTTGGGCCTTGCGATTCGATTGGATACGAGTCCGTTGGACGCGTTCCTAGATACGATCAAAGGAGTGGTTTTCAATCAGGTGACGCTTCAAATGGGTCCAATTGAAGAATCGGCTACCGGGCAGACGCCTATCTCAGGTATGGTCATGAAATTTATTGACTCCCAAAATCGTGTTTTGCTAAGTACCATCAACAAGGCGGAACTCCACGTACAAGGAGATGGCCAAGTTCAGGTCATTGAAGATGAAAAGGGCAATAAAGTGCCCAACAATTTCTTTCCGTCTTCAGCCCTCATCAATTACGAGACTACATCAAAATTGCAGCGAGCAGGGATTAGTTCGTACATGAATTCCTTGTACAAAAAGGAATTGCAACGCAAAGATTGGTTGCTCTATGCCATCACGCCCAACACTGGGGATGATTTCAAGCGTTCCTTGCGTCAATTTAAAGTCAATAAAGATAAAGTCGTTCTAACTGTGATTTACTCCAAAACCAAATAGGACAAAATTTTAAAAAAGTGTCCCGCAATCCCCTTCTGAATTTTTAAAAGGGGATTGTTTTTTTTGGCACAATTCCTGTTTCTTTGTTTCACCAAAACCAACTTTTATAAATTTTTAGTTATGTGCGGAATTGTCGCTTATGTGGGGCAGCAGGATGCCCTTCCCATTATCCTTAAGGGTCTTAAAAGATTAGAATACAGAGGATATGACTCAGCAGGCGTAGCCCTGCTTGATCAACGAGGACTTAGTATCTACAAAAAGAAAGGAAAGGTAGCCGAACTAGAGAATCACCTGGCCGAAAACGGAGAAATCCAGGCCAAGGTCGGAATAGGTCATACCCGCTGGGCTACACATGGGGAGCCCAACGACATCAATGCTCACCCGCACTATTCCTCCTCCGAGCGCTTTGCGATGATCCACAACGGCATCATCGAAAACTATGAGGTGCTCAAAAAAGAGCTCATCAAGAAAGGCTATACCTTTCAAAGCGAGACCGACACGGAGGTTTTTGTCAAGTTTATTGAAGACATCTATCAGCACAACGGCTGTTCCCTAGAAGAAGCCCTTCGATTGGCGCTACACAAGGTGGTAGGGGCTTATGCAATTGTATTGATCAACCTAGAGGAACCGAATACGCTCATTGCGGCTCGAAAAGGATCTCCATTGGTGATAGGTGTAGGAGAAGGAGAGTATTTCTTTGCTTCCGATGCCACACCGATCATTGAGTACACCAACAAAGTGGTCTACCTCGACGATTACGAAATCGCCGTGGTACGCAATGGGGAGCTTCAGATCAAAACCATTGAAAACGTGGCGACCAACCCCTACATCAACCAGTTGGAGATGGAGTTGGAGGCGATTGAAAAGGGAGGTTACGAGCATTTCATGCTCAAAGAAATCTTCGAGCAACCCAAGTCGATTGCTGATTGCTTGAGAGGCAGATTGGATGCCAAGTCAGGTAGATTGGTGCTGGGGGGATTGCGGGAGTACATGAACAAGTTTCAGAACGCCGAGCGCATCATCATCACCGCTTGCGGTACCTCTTGGCATGCCGGCTTGGTGGCCGAGTACTTGTTTGAAGAGTTTGCGCGCATCCCGGTGGAGGTGGAATATGCATCTGAGTTTCGCTACCGTAACCCAGTCGTTAACGAAAAAGATTTTGTGATTGCGATCTCCCAATCTGGGGAAACAGCAGATACGCTTGCTGCCATTGAATTGGCCAAGTCCCGAGGAGCCACCATTTTTGGGGTGTGTAATGTGGTGGGGTCTTCTATTCCGCGTACCACGCATGCTGGATCCTACACGCATGCTGGCCCAGAGATTGGGGTGGCCTCTACGAAGGCCTTTACGGCTCAAATTTCCGTCTTGGCGATGATGGCCCTGAAGTTGGGCTACCAGCGCGGGACGCTTCCAGAAAGCACTTACATCCAACTGCTCCACGAGCTCGCTGCCATTCCTGCCAAGGTAGAAAAGGCACTGCAAACCAATGCCTTGATTGAGCAGATTGCTGCAGAATACAAGGATGCGCGCAACATGCTGTACCTAGGAAGAGGATACAATTTCCCTGTGGCCTTGGAAGGTGCGTTGAAGTTGAAGGAAATCTCCTATATCCATGCTGAAGGCTATCCTGCGGCAGAGATGAAGCACGGTCCGATTGCTTTGATTGACGAGGAGATGCCCGTGATTTTCATTGCGACTCAGGACAGTTCCTACGAAAAAGTAGTGAGCAACATCCAAGAAGTGAAGGCTCGCAAGGGAAAAATTGTGGCGGTAGTTACCGAGGGAGATACTCAGGTGAAGGCGCTTGCAGATCACGTGATCGAGGTGCCACTTACTCACGAAGCCTTTACACCACTCGTGTCGGTGGTTCCTTTGCAGCTGTTTTCGTACCACATCGCCGTGATGCGTGGCTGTAACGTGGATCAACCTCGAAACCTGGCCA
>JBEDEY010000029.1:0-5055 GCA_041175425.1 Bacteroidota bacterium
ATATAGGCTCCACTGACGACTTGCAAAGGAGACTCAAACACCACAATGGCGGATCTACCCCCTCAACCAAAGCGGGAGCACCAGATTGGGAGATCCGTTATACAGAAACAGTCCCTGATAGATCATCTGCGCTTAAGCGCGAACTCGAAATCAAAAAGAAAAAAAGCAGAAGCTACATCGAGTGGTTGATTCAAAAAGGCAATGTCAATTAAAAAAACAGACGAACCCTGCCTTATTGCATATTGAAGTTTATCCCTTAATTTAGAAATGTAAATTCAAAAAGTCTCACCGATCCTGCCTTTCTGAGCTCCTTTTTTGAAATACTTCATGAAGTTTAAACTACTTTTTCTCTGCCTTACTTTGTTTTTCAGCTTGGGCTCCAAAGCTGCTGATCCGGAATTTTATCGCCTCAAAGTCACTACAAAAAGTTGGGAATATTCGAAAAGAGAATCCTTTTTAGATGGAAAAGTTAGTAAGCGAATCGTGCAAAAATTGGATAGTATTTACCAAAAACTTCCAAGTGGCTATGAGTTCACCTTTGACCCATCGAGTCAGGCCTTAAAGGTTTTTGTGCATTGCTCCTTTGACTTTTATTCTGTTCAAAATGGTCAACTTGTTAAAGAATATCAATTCGCGAATAGAGGGTATACCTGCGGATCCTATTTGTTTGAAAGAAACAATTCCTATCATATTTTAGCTGGAAGGGGACTGTGGAATTACCATGCAGATTTAATGCAATTTGACTCCCTCAATGGGTCCTGGGAATTTATTCAAACAAAAAATCAGCCCTTGGACTATTTTCCATTAGGGTCCTACCAAACTTCAAAAGGGATAGTGACTTGGTTAGGGGAATACAATAACCCTCGAATCTCGAGACTGGAAGAGGAATTAAATGGCTTCTTTTTTGACTTTGAAAAAAAATCATGGCAGCCCATTCAAATTGACATTAAAGAATTTAATATAGGTCAAATTGCCCATGCTAATGAAAGTCAATTGTACGAGACCCAAGACTATGCATTTAGTGTTACTACTTCCCAAATACCAAGTATTGGTTGGTACATCTGGATTTTAGTAGAGAAGGAAACCGGCAAACTATTTTTTTACGAGGGCAATAAAAATGTGGAGATGTTCCACACCCCCTATTATGAAATTATTGGAAATAAATTGCGGTATTTTGATTACAACATCAATAGTGCTACCGAAGGAAAAGAAGTAGAAATCGACTTAGATTTTATTCGTAGCCAATCCAGGGAGATAGGACAGGTGATTCAACTTGATGCTCCAGAAACCACTAAAACCACTTCAATTTCCACCCTACTCCTCTGGGTAAGCATACCTTGTTTAATTCTTCTTTCTCTTTGGATAGGAATTCAACTTCAAAAAAGAAGAAATGCAACTATACAAACCGGATTGGATGTTGAAATAGAGTCTGAAGTAGAACAAGAATCTGAAGATGAAAGCACAGAAATCCTCGAGAAGTTACTTCCGCATAATGGGGAGAAATTGAGTACTGAAGCTTTCGATATGCTACTTGGCATACATCAAATCACCAACTTTGACTCCAAACGAATCAAACGCTCTCGCCTAATCAAAGCAATCAACAACCAATACTTGGCTAAAAAAGGCTTCCCTTTGATCACAAGAATTAAAAATCCTGAAGACAAGCGATTTGTCTACTACCAAATTCGATTTTAGTAGATCCCAAAAGCCATCCCTCCTTATGAAAATTCACCGACTCCTTCCTCTACTTATTCTCTTTAGTTGGAGCTGCAGCTGTGCCCCCGAAGAACTCGCTGAATTTGCCTTCAATGGCATGGAAGGGCTTTTAGGAGATGGATTCCTGCCTTCTGAAGAAATTCGCGCCTTGGGAAAATTTGAAGGGATGAGTGTCAATCTATCTACTTCCACTCAAGAGGGAGTAGAAGAATCCATCATTTTCCTAAAACTAGAAAATGGGGATCCAAAGATCATGGCCGAGCAGCGGGAACTCCTCGCCCGCAACTGTGCCGAACTTTACCTTAGAGACTTTGAAAAAGCGGCGGATTACGAGAAGATCACGATACAGTTTATCCAAACCGATTCCTACAATCCGCAGAACATTTCCCTAGAAGAATACACCTTCGCAACCCAGGATTTTTAGTCGGTTAAGGAGGAGTTTTCCTAGATTTGCGGGTAACCGAATCGATGAACCCTAACCAACTCCTGCTATGAGACTTAAAGCCATCTGCTCTGATATAGACGGTACCCTCCTCAACTCAGAGCGCTCGCTTTCGGAAAATCTCATCGCCATCGTCTCCTCCATTTCACCAGAGATTCCATTTTTTCTAGCAAGCGCTCGCATGCCTGCAGCCATGCGTCACTTATTGCAAGACTTGAATCGCCCCAAGGAACCCCTCATCGCCTACAACGGCGCGTTGGTTTTGGATGCGGAAGGAAAAGAACTCGAATCCATCACCATCCCAATCACCCTTGTTCAAGAGATCGTCCACACTGCCCTACCGGAAGGGCTGCACCTAAGCCTTTTCCATGGGGAAAACTGGTATACTCCAGAAGAAGATCATTGGGCATCTCGAGAGATTCAAAACACCAAAGTGCATCCTACCTGGAAAAGTCCCCTGGAGGTCCTTGAAAACTGGGCATCAACGAATTACGGAGCACATAAGGTGATGTGCATGGGAGATCCTGCAAAAATAGACCTGCTCTACCAAACCCTCCTCCAAAGACTAGGGACACAACTTCACCTCTACCGATCCAAAGACACCTATTTGGAAATTGCGCCGAAACCGATCTCCAAAGCCACTGGACTTAAAAAAATCCTAGAGCATGGATATGCCATTGGCCTCGACGAAGTTGTGGCCTTCGGCGATGGTTACAACGACATTGACTTGCTCCAGCAAGTGGGCTGGGGAGTGGCAGTAGAAAATGCTTTTCCAGAAGTAAAGGCAGTCGCAAATGAGATCACCAAGCACCATAAGCAAGATGGCGTAGCGAGCACCTTGGCCCGGATTTTCCTAGACAAAAAATAATAGGATTATCTGCAATCATGCCAGTAGCTCAGTATGCCTATTTATAACTGCGGATAATTGTCAACAGTCCACGGTCAACGGTCCACAGCTTATCGAATTGAACCTCAAACCTTACTTTCTTTGGTTAGTAATGAAAAAGAGGACAATCCTAAAAATAAATGTTGAGGTTCATAAAACCTGCTGTGGTCCTAGAACAATTGGCTATTTCACGAAGCGAAGCGTAGTCTATTTCTACCCTATTTCCATCGTATTTGATGCCTGTTACCTCCTACTCCCAGAATAAATACTCAATCATCCTCATCGAAAAATAGATGATGACCTATTCAATCCCCTTATCTCGCATTTTGACAAACTCATCGAATCGTCGGTAGATCGCTACAGTAAATCCGAATAGCATCACAATCGTTCCAATCCAAAGTACGTTGATGTACGGCTTCACGATTGCCTTCATGACTACATAGTCTTTCTGGTACTGATTTACCTTAAAGACAAACTTGTTCTGCTCTGGGAGAATGTTTTCCAAACTAATTTTAATTCCCAATTCAGAATCAATCACAGGAAGTTTCCCCACCTGATTGTCCCGAATGATAAAGGTTGGCTCTAGCAATTTTTCAACATCGTAATCCAACACACGGATTTTAGCTTTTACAGCCACATCTCCCTCTTTCAAGGTGTAGCCATCGATCTCTTTCAAAACCTCTGCACCATCAAAATAAGCCACGAAGTCGGCCACATGGAATTGCTCTCCCTTGCTGACTTCGTAGGTTTCATCTTCCTTCCACTCTGGATCTGCGAAATCATTCATCGCAGCCACATAAGTATACAAATCCTTATTGAGGTAGATTTTGGAATCTGGTGACGAAAT
This sequence comes from Bacteroidota bacterium, assembly GCA_041175425.1. Classification (GTDB taxonomy): domain Bacteria; phylum Bacteroidota; class Bacteroidia; order Cytophagales; family Cyclobacteriaceae; genus Algoriphagus. The sequence continues at coordinate 3,892 of JBEDEY010000029.1, forward strand.
CAAGCCCCCCATCCCTTCGTTGAACTGGGACATGGGCGAAAGCGAAAACTGCAAGGCCTCGTTCTGTAGGTAATCAATTTTGAAATAGTCGTTCTCTTCCAATACCAACTGAACGGTATCTCCTTTTTTGAAGTAGGCTTTGAAATCTTCCAAAGCTATCGCTTCATTCACCTCACCCGTAGCAGCCAAAATTTTTGCCGGCACGTATTCGGGGATTCCCACTGCTTTCTTTTGTCTACCACGGTAGATGACCGTGTAGTCCTTCATCTGAGTAGGCTTGTTGATCCAAAGCAATACGTGCTCCTTGTTCATTTCATCCTCCCAACTGTTACTATAGGTCAATCCAGACATATTCATCGAGATCACTTCCGAGTAGCCGGAGCTAAACATGATGCCGATCAAAATCATACCCAAACCGATATGGGCCAGCGAACCTCCCGCAAGTTTGAAGGTGGATTTTTTGAGCAACTTGCCCAAAATGAATGCATTGGCTACTATCGTAAACATTCCCGTCAATACAATGATGATGTATTTCCAGTCGTATACTTTGGCCAAGACAATTACGAGAGTAGAGAGAATAATCGAAATCACATAGGGCAAGACTAGGGAATCCCTCAATGCTTTTTTCTCAATTTTTTGCCACCAGAAAAACTGCCCTACAGAAGTCAATAGTGCCAATACCACCGCAAACCACAATTGAAATTTGGTGTAGAAGCCTACCTGATCCGCGGGAGGAGCCATGTTGGAAATCCCTCCAAAGCTTTCCACCAAGGCATTCCAAGCAGGAATGGAGGTAGGCAAAATCACTTGAAAGGACATCAAACCCAGCGTCATCGCTCCCAAGAAAATCCAAAACTCACGGGAATAAACCGATGCTTCGCGTTCGGAAGTAGGCAGGTGTTTCCAAGCACGAACAGCAAGGAAAATCGCCACCCCCATAAAAAATAGCAAGTAGATCAAGAGCTGTCCAGAGAGACCCAAATCGGTAAAAGAGTGTACCGAAGCATCTCCCAAGACTCCAGAACGAACCAAAAAGGTTGCGTACAGCACCAAGATAAAACTGAGAATTACCAGGACGATGGAGGTCTTGAGGGCAGTAGCGCTCTTCTTAAAGGTAATCATGGTATGAATGGACGCCACCAAGATCAGCCAAGGCACATACAC
>JBEDEY010000030.1:0-30014 GCA_041175425.1 Bacteroidota bacterium
CTTTATACCCTCAATTTAAGAGGGCAGGGCAAGCGTTTGACTGACAATGTTTTTGACGAGCTTACCCCTGTTTTTTTGAATGACTCGACGATTGTTTATTCGAGTAATTTTATAGAATTGCCAGATTCGGTGATGCAAAAAGCTCCAGTACTGGCCAATTTTCCAGAGCAATACAATTTGTATCGTGTTCAAGTGCTGAAGGATACCACGGTATACACCAAGCTGACGAATTCGAATAGTAAAAACACATTTCCCAAAAAAATCAACTCCAATAATTTAGTTTTTTTAAGTGATTTGAGTGGGATTTCCAATCTAATGAAGCACAGTATTGGAAACCAAGTTTCTACCCAGATCTCGGCCTTTGATACGAGCATTGAAGTATTTGATGTGAATTCAAGGATGAATAAAGTGGCTTATGCTGTTCGAAATGGGAAGGAATCCGAGTTGTATGTGGATTCCTACACGGGCATAGATCAATTTACGCCAAGCACGCCACGGCTTCAGCTAGCTCAAGTGAAAGAATTAAACGAACGCTTGGCTGCTCGAAGGCTCCTTGAGGCCAAAACGCAGCAAGCTAGCCGGGCCAAGCAGGAGCAGCTAGCAGGTCCAGAGCTTGTGGCTCCTATTTCTTCCATGGATACGGTTTCTAAAAAAACATCCTCTTTAACTACCGATCGTTTGCGGTTTGAAACTAGAAGAGGAGTAAATACAGAAAACTATAGATTCGATACGATCCCTGCTAAAACGTCAACTTCCACAGGAGCTTTGGCCACTAATGCAGCTGCAGGAAAAAGTAATTTATTGGAAACTTTCCGAAAGCAAAATTTGCAGCAGCTGGTTTCTGGGCCACGTGCTATGGAAACTCAATTCTTCACCAACCACATCAATTCCCGCTTTGTCGTAGATCCCCTACGTGGCTTTGGAATAAGCCTTCAAGGCAAAATGACCGATGTGTTGGACAATCACCTTTTTATGGGAGGGATCATGACTTCCTTGGACTTTGATTCGGGTGGGGACATTTGGTTTGAATACGAATACTTAAAATCCCGACTTGACTTCAGAGGGAGGTATGATCGAAAAACTCTTCGGGTAACAGACGGAGACTTCAGTTTTCAGAAATATGTGCTTACCAAAGTGGAGACGGGTATTTCCTATCCGCTCACCATTCATTCCCGCGTGTATGCTGCACCTTTTGTAGCCAAAACGCAGTACTTCAACCTGAATGAGGATTCATTGATCTACAGCAAAATACCAGAGTTAAATGAATTGCAAGTTTCGTACGCTGGAGCAAAGCTGGAGTACGTGTATGACCGTACCGAACCCATGGGTCTGTATGCCTTCACGGGTACCAAAGGCAAGGTAGGTTTTCAGCACTACCAAGGACTGAATTACGGGGATCGATCCTTCAGCAACTTGTATGTGGACCTTCGAAACTATCAGAAAATACACAAGAATATTGTCTTTGCTTCCAAATTCTATTTTGGCTCCTTTATGGGTTCCAATCCTCAAACCTACTTAGTGGGAGGGATGGACAATTGGATGTTTAATAGTTTCTACACTCCTCCCGCCAATCGGCCTGAGCCATCACCCGTAAGAAATCCAAATGGGCTTGAAAACTCCAATATACTCTTTGCTGATTTTGTTGACCTAAGGGGTTTTGATTACGATGAGATTCGAGGTAGAAATGCGCTTACTTTTTCCACTGAATTGAGACTGCCCTTGTTTTCCTATCTGACCCGAGGGACGATTACTTCCAATTTTGTAAAGAATTTTCAGTTGGTTGGTTTCTATGATATTGGCTCTGCATGGAACGATGCAGCGCCTTGGGAAAAGGTCAATGACCAAAATACGGAAGTGATCAACACAACAGGTTCCCCTTTTGTGATTGTCTTGAATAATTTTAATAATCCATGGCTTCAAAGCTACGGGGCTGGCCTTCGCACCGTGCTGATGAATTACTACATCAAATTTGATGTAGCTAGGCCTGTAAGAAATTATAAAACCGAAGACTTGAAATTTTACTTTACTTTGGGGTATAATTTCTAAAGCTTAATTCGTATGATCAAATCCATGACTGGCTATGGGGTAGCCGGATTTGAGAATGAGCACCTGGTCATTCAAGTAGAAGTCCGCACGCTCAACTCAAAAATGCTTGACCTTTCCATCCGCAGTCCAAGACAGTTTGCGGACAAAGAGTCTGAAATCAGAAATCGGGTACAGACCATTTTAGACCGAGGAAAAGTCAGTATTTCCATTGATTTTTTGGTGAAGGGTAACCAAAGCCTTCCGGTTCAACTCAACGAGGATTTGTTTAAAACCTATTATACAACTTTTGAGCGCCTTGCTTCTTCTGTGGGAGAAAAGGGTACTGATTTGTTTAAACTAGCGCTGCAGGCGCCTCAAGTGATGGTTAGTACGGCCGTGGATCGCGAGGATAACGACGATTGGGCTCAGGTAAAATTGGTCCTAGAAGAAGCCTTGATTCGCTGTGAAGCCTTCCGAGTGGACGAAGGAGCTTCACTTTTTGTCAAATTGAAGGAAAATATTGACCTTATCCGACAGGGATGGCAGGCCATTAAGGCTGAGGAGCCAAATCGCAAAGAGAAAATTCAAAATCGAATTCGAGGGCATTTTTCTCAGTGGATGGATGAACATGCATTTGATGCGAATCGTTTCGAGCAAGAACTGATTTACTACTTTGAGAAAATAGACATCAATGAAGAGCTAGTTCGCTTGGATACCCACCTAGACTATTTTATGAAGAGCATGGATACCGAAGTGAATCAAGGGAAGAAGCTTGGATTTATCAGTCAGGAAATTGGCCGGGAGATCAATACCATCGGCTCCAAGGCCAACGATGCTGGTATTCAAAAATTGGTCATCCAAATGAAGGATGAACTGGAAAAGATCAAGGAGCAATCGCTGAATGTGCTGTAATGTCAATAAGTCAACAGACAGACAGTCCACGGTTCACAGCGCTCTTTCTTGAACGGCAAGCCTCAATCTCATCCGTTGATGGGCGCAGTTGTGATACTATAAAAAAAGGCCCCGCACATTTGCGGGGCCTTTTTTGATTCGCATTTTTATTGAGCTTCTTCCAATTCGTTCGGCTCATAGAGCAAAAAAAAGACCCGATTTGCATCGGGTCTTTTTTTATTATCCAAGTTTGAATCGGATCGGTAATCTCATTCGCGTACGAACTGGTTTACCTCTTTGCTTACCTGGTTCCCACTTAGGGGCACTCTTAACGATTTTAACCGCTTCCTCGTCGCAACCTCCGCCAATACCTCTCAAAACTTCAACGTCTTGAATGGATCCATCGGTGTTAATAACGAAAACTACGATTACTGTTCCTTCTACACCCATTCTTCTAGCTTGAGTTGGGTATTTAAGGTTATCAGAAAGATATTTGTTCCAGCCAGACATTCCTCCAGGAGGGTTAGGCTGTGTTTCTACTACGTCAAAGATAACATCGGCTTTTTCTTCCTCGATTACTACCTCCTTGATGGCTACTTCTTTGATTACCGTAGTTTCTTTTACGTCTACGTCAAAGTTTACATCGATTTTCTCTTCGATTTTCACCTCATCTGGAATCTCTTGGATCACAGGCTGCTCCATTGGTGGTGGTGGCGGCGGTGGTGGTGGCTGCTGAGTGATGGGCACATCTACGATGTCTTCGAAATTATCGGCAACGTCACCCAAATCTTTAAGTGCGGCGTCATCGTAAGTCTTGTATTCGAAGGCAGCCAGAGTGAGACCAACTGCTACTGCAAGGCCAAGGTTGGTAAACATACCCACACTTTTGGTCAAGTCAGCTTTAGGAGTCTTTTTTGCTTCCATGATGAATTTAGTTTATTAAAGGTTAATCGGTTTTATTTTCTATAGCAAGTGTAAGAATTATTGGAGATTAATCCAAAATGAATTTACAAGAAGGACGATATAAATATCCAAATAATCCTGAAATAACTCCTAACACATTGATAGCTAGATCATTTAAATCAAAGCTTCTATAGGGAATTAGGTGTTGAGCGGTTTCCAATCCAATGCTTGGTAGGAAGGCCAATAGCATGAAGTTTATCCAAAGCCGCTTTTTTTTCCAGATTTCCACTTTTTTGTGGATGCCCACACCTGTACCTAGGTAGGCTAACACAAAAAAGATAATGAAATGGATGATTTTATCTTGAAAACTAACTACTGATACATCAGGAAAGGCAGTTCCTGGAGTAAGCATGGCAAGGCAACAGGCACTTAACCATCCTCCAAACCAGACTATCCGGCGCATGGTAGTTTATTCTCCGATTAGCTCCTTGTAAGCTGCTGCATCCAAAAGATCAGCTGGAAGGGGTCCAGTAAGTTTAACTTTTACCATCCAACCTTCAGTGTAAGGAGCGTCGTTGACAAGCTCTGGGGATGATTCCAATTCCTCATTGAGTTCAAGAATCTCTCCAGTAACTGGCATGAATAGGTCAGAAACAGTTTTTACCGCTTCTACAGTTCCAAATACCTCACCTGCTTCAAGCGTTTCTCCTAGGGTTTCAACTTCTACATAGACGATGTCTCCCAGCTCTTTTTGAGCAAAGTCAGTGACGCCAATAGTGGCAATATCTCCGTCGATTTTGACCCACTCGTGGTCTTTGGTGTACTTTAGTTCTACTGGAAAATTCATAATGATTTTTTTAATTCTCTCAAAATTAAAAGTATTCGGGAGAGATTGAAATCTATTGAGATAAATTAAATCTCAATTGTCCTCCAAATGCTGTATTTGATCTTCTGTATGCGGTGGTGACACGAGGATCATTGACCGTTCGCTCAAAGTATAGCGTCAAATTCAAGCTTCGGTTGATGACATAACTGAGCGTGGGTCTAAATTGGAAGTTGAAATTTCCATTGGTCACAGTTGCCTTTTCCTCTATTTTTCGCTGCACCTGTTGCGTACTGCCAATCTTCGTGTCCAGACGCATTTGCAGATCATTCTTTAATACCTTTTGTTGGCCACCGATTTTGAATGGAATTTTTACTCCCGCTTTGGTGTAGGAGAGGGTCAATCCAAAATCACTGCTGGACTGCTCAGTGATCTGTGAGTTAGAAAAATTCAATCCCAAATTGCGCTCTCTGTTGTAGTTCACAGCAATATTCATCCGTTGTTTGGTCAAGACATCCAGGCCAATGAGGGGCGCAAATCGTTCGGTCAGCACTACCTGATTCAAAATGTAGATGGGAATAAACTGTCCTTCTAGGTTGGTAAGATTTGGGCGTTGAATTCGTTGCAGCGTATTATACAATTCCAGTCCTTTTTGATACTGTAGGGAATTGGAGAAGTTGCTCACATCGTAGGTCGAGCTATAGGCATGCGTCAGGTTGATGCTACTGAAAAGTTCGCTAAGTCCTTTCAATCGAGACAGTCCTCGGTAGTCCAATCGCCAGTTTGGCAATGGAGTTTTTGGGAATGGATTCAAATTAGCGGTAGTAGGATCTTGTCCGCGATAGGCTGCTAGGAAGGAAGGGATCAGGACATCCTGTCCATTAATAGGGAACTCTCCAGTTGCAGTAGCTTGTTGATCTAAGCGCTGTTTGAATATGGCCCTGAAATTCTCAAAGTCAGTAAATAAAGCAGATTCGTTTTGGTCGTTATTTTTTGCAAAAGTGGTTCCTATGAGTACTGTGGAGATGCTGTAAGACCCCATGCGACTTGGACTTAGGGATTCGAAGTTGCCCGGGCTCCCCACACTGTTTCTAAAGATCTCACTGTAATCTCCAATTTCTCGTTTGTTGGCCTCTAAGGTTACTCTAAAGTCCCGAATAGGCTCTGCCAACCCCTTAATGGAGAGATTGATGGCTTTATTCTGTCGAAAACTCTGTGTCAATTCAGGGCTTGGTGCCATGTTTCCATTTTGACCGAGTTGGTAGCGGAGGTTTGGGTTTTGGCTTCCAAAAACAAAAGCCCAGCCGGGATTTTCCCAAGCTCGATCCATACCGAGTAGGCCTGTATTGGGCATGTATCCCGGTAGGAAGGTTCCCTCGATTACCCCATAGTTGAAGGTGACTTCCTTCAGGAGCATGGCGAATTTAAGGATGCTTCTTGTGAGCGGAGTGCCGATGGTATCGCTTGCATTTGTGCTTGCCCTACCTGGGATACTGGGTCGGTTTGGAGCATTGATGGCTGCGAGGGATTTACTTTTATTGTATAGCTTGATCAAATCCAATTTGCCCGATAGGGTTTGCTCCCTCGTGTTTTGAATCACGTTGCCCAAGGTATCGCGCTGACCGATGGCACCAGTCTGCCAGGTGTAGGTGCTCATGTTTCGGTAGTCCGTTTGGATCCAGTCGGTGATTGGAAGCTTGCCAAAAGGCAAGGTGTAATTGAGGGTTGCGGTGTGGTTGTAATTCGTCGCACGGCCAAAGCGAAGGAAGTTGGCTTTAACGGAATCAATCTTTGCTTGCGTATCCAAATCCCCTTCTGGTTCATCTACGACCGCGGCAGCATTGGCGGCGAGTTCTGCTCGCAAACTGGAAGACAGATCCCAATTGATGTTGAAAGAGCGATTCATGAAGAAGGACTTCTGAAATAGGGGATCAACTCCTGCCGTGCTGAGTTGGTCATTCCGGTATTGAGACCTTGTAAATCTTCGGTCCACATCCATTCGCGCTAAAAGTAGCGTAGGGGAAAGGTTGAGGTTAATGTCCTTGATCAACTTGAGGTAAGGACTCTTCATGCCCTCAGACTTTTCAAAAGGAGCAATTTTTAGCTCCTTTGGTTGATAGCTGTAGGTTACATTTCCTTTGTTCGTTTTGAAGTTGTACTGCTGCAATTGCGCATTGGTTTGCGTAACCGTACCGGTAGCATACGAAAAAGCCAAATTCGATAAATCGTAAATGCGACTTGGTGCATCCTGATTCTTCTTCAGTTTTCGTACGTTGTTTAAACTGACATTCTTTCGAGACAATTGATCCATTGCGATGTCTCGATAGGCATCTTTGTCCGCAGCATTTGCAAACTTGTCTAAGGCAACATCAAAGGGTACGTCCGGGTTAAGCGGATCGTATTCAGGGCGGGTAGAGGCGCTTTCAACCGAAAAATATAGCGGAATACTAACTCCCAATCCCTTGGGAAGAAGCTTGTCTACTTCCACATTGGTGGAGATGTCGTAATTGGTAGTTGCTTGGCGGCTTCGTTGTGAAAGTTTGGTCTCCAAACCTCCAAATCCGATTGAATTGTGGCGAATGGAAGCAGATACTACGGCTACATCAGCAATTTTGGTGTTCAGGTAGGCATTGGCAGCCCAGCCATTCGTTTTGGTAAATCCGGTCACCCGAAGTTCATTTGCCCAAAGGCACAAGCTCTTGGAGGACCCGATGCCTTTACCTGGATTTCGGACCCCAATCATCATTCCTTGAACCTGGTTAAGCTCTGGACGGCCCATCACCGTTACCTTGTACTGGCGGATCATCTTACTGAAGGGGAGGGTCAAGGGAGATTGGGTATTGTCTCGCTCAGCCTTGAGACCTACAATTTCCTGAATCGCTATATCAATTTCGTTCCCCTCTGGCCATACGATTCGCGGATCATTACTTCCCAAGGAGGATATTTTTAAGGGTACCTCGATCTCATAATAATTGTCGGTGTAGTCGGTGCCTAATCTTAAGAAAGCAGATACTTCCCCATCCCGCGCGTCCTCACTATTTGCGTGGAAAAACAACTTGATTCGCTCGTATTGAACCAAATCAATGTTGATATTTTTGAATACGGCCCGAGCATCTTTTGGCGCCAAATCTTCCACACAAAGACGAAGGGATTGTTCATTGAGTCTACGTTCAATTACGGAGGTATTGTCTCGATCCCGTTGAATGCCTGGAGGCAATACGTAAGGGCTTGAAGTGGCGCTGCCCTGTGCATTTTGCTCGATGTTTACCACATCTACCGTCAGGTTGGAGTTGTCAGGCTCTGGCAACTCAAATAATCCGCGTTCGAATAGCGACTCTTGGAAAGCTCTCCATTGGCTACCCACCATTCTAAATTCGGCCATTCGAAGTACCACCGGTTGTTGAAAATCCGTGAGATAGGTTCGCATCCAGCGGATGGATTTGAATCCGGAGATATCACCTTGAACTCGATCTGGCTGGCGCACTGGAATGCGGAATAAGTACCAGTTGACTTGCTCTCCGCCTTCGGTATGGGTCACTTGATCCACGATGTAGTTGTTGCCTACCTTGAGTTGACCTGGTCGTAGGTCGATTTCGTACTCGTAATAATTTTCGAGCTCGTTGATGGTATTGTCGGTATTCAGGTCTTCGTTATCCGGAATGTTTGTTCCCGATGGGGTGTATGGGAGATTTTGATCTGCAGATACAGGGGTGTTTCCCTCATTACCATTGAATTTTTTGTAGCGCTCTAGAATTTTGGTGTTGGCCTGATCAAATTTCGAATCCAAGTAGTACTGAAATCCATCCGCAGAAACATCTTGTGTCAGTGCATTTTTTGCAGCAGGGGAGATGCTGAGTCGATCCAAAAATCGTCCTTTGAAATAGGTAGATTCGTCTTCATTCTTGAGTCCGTCGAAACCGACATCTTGATTGACCCTAGCAGTAGCTGAGTTGTCAAATGCAGGTAGCAAAAACTGCTGACGGGTAATCCTACCCCATTCGTTGGCAGCCGTTTCAGCTGGATCTCCATCTGCCGGGAGTCCATTTTCGAATGCATGGCTTCCATCCTTGATGACGTCTTCAGAAATATCCCCAAGGTTTAGGAATAGTTTTCCCCCAGTGGTGTTGTTCTGATTGAAAATTCCATCTAGAACTTTTCCATTTTCCCCAGGAAGAAAAGGGTCCATCATCCAAAATTCTACATATTCAATATTGGTTCTGTCAAAATCTACTTCGGTAGTGATGGCTCTTGTCACCCCACCGTAGTTTTGTCTAGGATTGGGCAGTAATCCTTCGGTAGTCAGCCCCGGGTTGTAATTGTACATGCCTCGTTCCTGCGGGAAAAAGGCCAGCTCAAACAGGGGTTGTGGAACCAGAATCACCTCCCGGTCTTGATTTTTGAAAATTTCCTGAGGGATCACCCGCCTCACATAGTGGTTTCGACGGTCTTGAGCAGTGATGTTGGTGGGCACACCTGGTCCCCCATCCCGGTAAAAAATATTATCAATGTTGTACCAAGCCAAACGTGCACGGCGGTAGCCGCTGCCCAGATTGTCCTCGGTTTGGTTACTCAGGTCAAATCGGTTGTCAGCGGTTTTTGGGGTGGAAGCCAACTTCCAATTTTGATTGGCTTGGGCGCCCAGATAGAAGGGAGTTACAGCCGCTTCAAAGTCATCAATGTAGGAGGCTGCATCTCCATTTACGGTATTGGAAGTGCCTGGAATGAGGTGGGCAAATTCTGCATTGAATTGTACCAGCGACTTTTCCTTGGTATCCGTAAAGGGCAGTGCATCGGCCAACTTGGTCAGAAAACGGGACTCACTGTTGTAGTTGACATCCAGCCCCCAGAGGCTATTTCGCAGCGTTTCATTGCCCGTTGCGATGCGGGACACATTCGGGCGCTCGTTGAGGAATAGGAAGGTGCCACCAAGGGTCAATTTTTTGTTGGCAATGTAATCCAATCGCGTACCGAGTAAGCTCCTCGTTTGGAATGAAACTAGGTCGGCTTTCTCAAAGCTGACATTGATTTGTTTACCGGATTGGAGGATGGCATCGTTGATAATTACTAGTCGTCCCACATTGTAGTCGATTGTAAAATCTACCCCTTCGGTCAGAGGAATATTTCCAGCTTGCACCGTCACAGATCCCGGTGAGATATTCAAGCCAGGTAGTTGGATTTCGCTTGCTGAACCAGCCGTAAGCCTGCCTTTGATAAAGAACTTGTTGAGACGGGTGACTAGCTCCGCATCTGCTTGCGTAGTTTGGTAGAGTGTGTCGTAGACGTATTTTTCTTGAAGTACCCGTTCATCGGGGTTGAATTTACGTGCAAGGTTGGATCCAAAAGGTTCCAGGACAGGAAAGATGAGTAGCCCTCGATCAGAGAGCATCGTAATCCCTTCCACAAAATCAAAGTTTCCATCCGGAGCGGGATCGTTTTGAGGATTCAGGTTGTCCAAGCCTGTCAAGCGAATCAACGGTATGTCTTTGACCTTGGCCCCTTCGAGTAGGGAGGGGTTGTCTAATCCGGTGCGGTCGTCTCTGTAGATCACTTGCAATTGAAATCCATCTCGCTCCACTTGGCTGGCATTGAGACTGTAGATGTTTTTCATCATCAAATCCCAAGTAGGTACCCGGGGATTGATGCGTGCAGGTCGGAGGAGCTTTAGGAAAATCAACTCATCTTCTCTACGGGATTGGTAATCTTCGGTCAGTTCACCCACTTTGAATACCTGCCCATTGTAGGTGTATTCGTAGGATACGGCGATCACTTCGTCATTTTGCAATCTTCGAAAGAGGGAAATGAAACCCAGCTGTCCATTGAAAAAATATTCGGTTGGGTCTAGCTTTCGGGCGCCATTGATCTGTTCAAAGTCCACTCCTTTTTTTATCCCTAGGTCTCCCTCCAAGGCACGAGCACCTGAATCAAAAGGTCTGTAGGCAGGATTGCCATTGATGCTGGCATACAAGCGGTTGGCTCCATTGCTGGCAGGGCTGCTGGCTATCCCCGATCCAATGGCTGGATTTCCTGGATTGAGCAATACTCTGCCTTCACCAAGATCCATGAATGCAGCAAAATTCCGAAGGGTTTCCGTATTGGTTGCCCGGTTCATTACATACACTTCTACGCGGGTGATGTTGACTCCAGAGGTGACCTGAGGAAGCCCTTTCAGCCAGCGTTCGTAATTATCTCTGAAGAAATGACTCAGAAAGAAGTGCCGGTTTTCGTCGTATTTGGAACCTTGAATATCAAATGCCCGCCCCTGTCCATTGGCATCGACCACGAGATTATCCCGTCTGCCTCGCTGGGTGGAGGCGACTGCAGTGACATTAAGCTTTCCAAATTTCATTTCCGTCTTGACACCAAAAAGGTTTTGGGCACCTTGGATGAGGCGATTTTGGATGGGTAAACTCACATTTCCGAGTTCAATGGACTGGATGATGTCTTCATCAAATCCGTCGTATTCCAGTTTGAGTTGATTTTGAAAATCAAAGGAGTTGTTGGAGTCAAAATTGGCTCCGATCTTTAGTTTTTGTCCCACGTTACCATTGACAGCCATTTGGATTTGCTGTTGGAAATTGAAGTTCCCATTTTTTTGCTGACGGATGGGGATAGTGGGGTTGTCTATCCTTCGGAATATGGCTCCAAAATCAAGGTTGACATAGCCAGTTGGAATGATATTAATCGAATCACCGCCAAAGATCCGGTCAAAGGTGGGACTCATGGTAATGGGCGGAATGAGCCTCCTGCCTTCTACAGCACTTTCTCCGTCTATTCCTCTGGAGCGAGTTTTCCAGTAGTCTTGCCGAACTTGGAATTCTTGCAGTTGTGCGAATTTGTCAAACTCGTATTCCTGCTGGTTGCCCAATCGGGTGCTGTCCAACTGATCTACCACCTGATATTTGAGGGTGGAGTCCATCAGGACCTGAACATCTCGGTTGACGGGAGAGCTTGGAAAAAAAGGGGATTTCTGTGTTAAGAAAGGATTTCGATAGGGGTAGAGGGGCGAAGTTCTTTGGGTTTGCCAAAGTAAAAAGGAGGGGGCCAATCGGCGCTCATTTAACGAATCGATCCGAGACTTGGGACTAGGCGTTTGTTGGGCTTGAAGGGTACTGATGGGAAGGAAGGCAAGGAGCAATCCTAAGAGGATGGTGATCCCCCCAATTGGATTTTTCGTAAAGAAATGGAAGTCCTGAACCTTCAATTCAGTGGGTATTAAGAAGTTTTTAACGAAGCCTTGATGAGCTCTTCCAGGGAGATGGTACCACCTACCTTTTTGAGAACCGTGGCAATATTTTTCTCTGCGACAGCTTTTGGAAAACCTAAAGTGACTAGAGCCTGTAACGCTTCTTCTCTGATTTTATTGCCTCCATTGAGGAATCCTAATGGGGCAGTAGCATCTCCGCTTCCTGATTTGCCAACTTTATCCTTCAGTTCGAGGATAATTCGCTGGGCAGTTTTGGTTCCAATTCCTTTGACTGCTTGAATCGTAGCTACGTCACCTGATAAAATGGCGTGTTCGATTTCAGTGCTTGAAAGGGAAGAGAGGATCATGAGTCCAGTGCTCGGTCCCACTCCATTGATGGATGTAAGTAAGAGAAAAAGTCGTTTTTCTTGTTCTTCCTTGAACCCATAAAGGGTATGTGCATCTTCCTTGATGTGCAAGTAGGTAAGTAGTCGTAACTGCTCCTGATCCTTTATGGCAGTGTAGGTTTGTAAGGATATTTTGACATGGTAGCCAATTCCCCCTACATCGATAAGTACGTAGGTTGGGTCTTTGTGAACTAGTTTTCCATTGAGGTAATCGATCATAAGTTTTGTTTGCTGGATTGGGCATCCACTACGGCGATGGCTACCATGTTGACGATTTCGCGGATGGAACTTCCCAGCTGCAAAATATGAACTGGTTTATTCATCCCCAGTAGGATCGGTCCGATGGCTTCTGCGTTTCCAAGTTCAGCCAAAAGCTTGTAGGCAATGTTTGAAGAAGCCAAATCAGGGAAAATGAGTGTATTCACTTCCTTGCCTTTTTGAGATAAGGCAGAGAAGGGATAGATTTCCTTTTGAATTTCTTGGTTCAGTGCCACATTGGCTTGCATTTCCCCTTCGATGATCAAGTCAGGATATTTTTCTTTCGCAAGTGCGGTTGCTTTTGCCATTTTGGAGGGTATATCTCCCTGGGCAGAACCAAAATTAGAGTAGGAGAGGAGTGCAATCCGTGGCACCATGTTAAAAAACTTCACTGCTGTAGCGGTGAGTCCAATAATGTCTACCAATTCCTCAGCGGTAGGATTGAGATTGACCGTAGCATCTGCAAAGAAATAAGGACCTCGTGGCGTATTCATGATGTACATGCCCGCTACGCGATTCACTCCTTTTTTCACGCCAATTGTTTGAAGGGAAGGAAGGATAGTTTTAGGGTAATCTCGGGTAAGACCCGAAATAAAGGCATCTGCTTCCCCGGTTTCAACCATCAAGGCTCCAAAGTAATTGCGCTCCTTTACCAATCGGTTGGCATCGGTACGAGTCATGCCTTTCCGCTGTCTCTTTTGCGCAAGGATTTTACCAAATTTATCGTTTAGCTTGTGCTCTTCCAGTGGATCTATGATGGTTACACCTTCGAGGTCCAGCGAGTTTTCTTCGATTAATTCCAAAATCCGCTCTCGGTTACCCAAGAGGATTGGAATTGCGATTTTTTCATCACGAATCAACTGTGCTGCTTTCAAGATTTTCAGGTTGTCTGCCTCTCCGAAAACTACTCGTTTGGGGTCTTTTTTGGCTCGGCCGATCACGATAGACATCAAGCGCTCGTCGATACCAATTCTTTTTTGGAGTTCTACTTCGTAGGCATCCCAGTCGGTAATGATTTTTTTTGCAACTCCGGATTCAATTGCTGCTTTGGCCACAGCCGGTGCTATCGTAGTGATGAGGCGTGGGTCTACAGGTTTTGGAATTAAATAAAGTCTTCCAAAGCTAAGGTTGCTTTCTCCATAGGCCTTGGTGACAATCTCTGGGACAGGTTCTTTGGCAAGCTTGGCAATTGCTTTTGCTGCTGCAAGCTTCATTTCTTCGTTGATTGCAGTGGCCCGCACGTCTAGTGCTCCCCTGAAAATGTAGGGAAATCCCAATACATTATTCACTTGGTTGGGATGGTCCGATCTACCGGTAGCCATGAGCACATCTTCACGCGCAGCAAGGGCCGTTTCGTAGGCAATTTCAGGATCTGGGTTGGCTAGTGCAAATACAATTGGATTTGCTGCCATGGATTGAATGAGATCTGGAGAGATGATATTGCCTGCGGAAAGTCCAAGAAATACATCTGCACCAGGCATGGCCTCAGCGATGGTGTGGAAGTTTTGGGTGGTGGCAAACTCAATATGTTCTCCTGCCAATCCTGGGCGATCGGTACGGATCACTCCGTCTTTGTCGCACACTACGATGTGTTCTTTTTTGACCCCTAAACTCAAATAAAAGCGAAGGCAGGATATGGCAGCGGCACCAGCCCCACTCACGACCATGCGGATGTCTTCTATGTTTTTTTCAACCAGCTCAAGTGCATTGAGCAAGGCTGCTCCCGTGATGATGGCTGTTCCATGTTGGTCATCGTGCATGACCGGAATTTTCATCTCTCTTTTGAGGGTTTGCTCAATCTCAAAGCATTCGGGAGCTTTGATGTCCTCTAGATTGATCCCTCCAAAAGTGGGCTCAAGGGACTTGATGATTTGGATTAGTTTTTTTGGGTCTTTCTCATCTATTTCCAAGTCAAAGACATCAATGCCGGCAAATTTTTTGAAAAGGACCCCTTTTCCTTCCATCACGGGTTTTGAGGCTTCTGGACCGATATCTCCCAATCCAAGTACTGCGGTACCGTTTGAAATGACTGCCACCAAATTGCCTTTGGCTGTGTATTTGTACACATTTTCTACATCTGCAGCAATTTCCTTGCATGGTTCTGCTACGCCAGGGGAGTAGGCTAGCGCAAGATCCAATTGGCTGGAAACTGGCTTGGAAGGAATCACCTGGATTTTTCCTGGAGAGCCTTGGCTATGGTAGTTTAATGCGTCTTCTTTTCTGATTTTAATCGCCATAAATGGATGGTATAAGCTGGGTTTATAATCCCGTTTTCTCAGACCAATTCACGTTGGTTTTGAGAAGCACGGTCTGGATCTCCCGCAATGCATCTGCGTGGAGTTCATTCGGGAAGTATACAAAACCTTCCATGTAGTATAATTTTCCTTTTTTCTCGTCAATCATCAAATAGCCTAGGTAAGTCCCACCCATGCTTAGGTCATTG
Organism: Bacteroidota bacterium; assembly: GCA_041175425.1. GTDB lineage: Bacteria > Bacteroidota > Bacteroidia > Cytophagales > Cyclobacteriaceae > Algoriphagus. The sequence continues at coordinate 14,934 of JBEDEY010000030.1, forward strand.
GTTTTCCAAGTACCCCGAATTTCAACTGTAAAATTATCATTAATCACCATGTTTCGGAAAGCAGGTGGGATTTGTTTTTCACTTGTCATGAAAGAGTTGGGGTTCTCTGGATCTCCAAAAATGTGGCTCTTGGCGATTGAATCCCGCAGTTGAAGGATGTTTTCTGGAAAGGTTTGCTCTTCGTTTTTGTAATCTTCTACATGAAAAAACACGCTGATGTCTGGTCGATCTTGTGTGGGGGTAGGCTGTCTCAACCAAAGGAATCCAGGGACAGATTTGGCGATCTGATAGGATACTGGCGGCATAATTTCTATACCTAAGTTTTTGCGCCCATCACTTTGTGCAGCTGCGTTTTTACGAGCCAATAGTGCTTTGGCTAATCGGTCTCTTTCTCGAATTTCGAAAAGATTTTGAAGCTGATCTTTATGCTTTCTCAGGTTGCCGATGAGTTCTTTTTCTGTGTTTCCAAATAGATAGAGTACTTCTTGGCCTATGGCGAACTCATCCTCCATCCGTAGCGAATAGATGCTTGGATCGGCAGCTGCTTTGGCTTTGGATTCGGGAGTAAATTGTCCATTGATGACTTGGCTTCCTCCTTTTTTGTCGTCGAATGTGGTGACATATACAATGTTGGTATACATTTTCAGCATCCGTGTCATGGCACGTGGATCCACACGACGAACCTTGAATAGTGCTTCAGAGCGAATCATACCCGGTAAGTCTGCTTCAAAAATTGCGCGTAGCTCATCGCCAACAGGCCCTGCCCATTTTGTAGAATCGATGGCTAGGATTATTTCACCTACCGAACCTCTTGCTTTGGGTTTGGAACTATTGGATTCCCCACCTTCTTCGCAGGAGAATAAAAAAAGGCAACACAGGGAAAGGAGACTCAAGTAAATTGCTTTCATAGGAAGAATAGTTTCTAAGGGAAGTGTAAAAAGGTTTTTTAGCTTTTTAATCTCCGGATTATTCAAAAATTAGTGAATTGAATTGCTTCTTTAACCCACAATTAAGCGCTGACCAGGTTTGATCTGGGTTGAATTCAGGTTGTTCAACCGCTTTATTTGTTCAATGCTCAGCGAGTGCTTTTGTGAAATTACCCATAAAGAATCTCCGGGTCGTACGGTGTAGGTTTTTGAGGAGCTCGAATTGGTTGAATTCAGCGCGATGGTTTTGGTTGAGGAAGGTTCAGCATTGGCATGAATGATAAGCGCCTGGCCCACCTTGATTACATTTGAGCTGAGGTTATTCCACTGCTTAATTTGAGTCAGGGTCACTCCATGACGAGAAGCGATTGCGCCTAGGGCATCTCCAGACTTCACCTTGTAGATAAGTCTTGACGAGGTCTGCTGTGTACCGGTACTTCCCGTTCCGATTTCCAGCTGGCTAGTTGAAGCCAATAGAATTGGTGACGTTTTGGATAAGGAATCACCTAGCCAAGCCATATTATCCTTGATGAAAAAGACTTTGGATGTGGGGATTCTAACAGACATGGAACGGTGCGATTCTGGAATCTTCCCTAGTTTGATGGAAGGGTTTAATTTTTCTAAATCCTTCAAACAAATCGCAGTAAGTGAGGCTAAAGTTTTGAGATGAAAGGTTTTATCAAAACGGATCTGTTCATACTCCATGGGATAGCTAGGTTCCTCCAAATGCAAATTATGCTCTTCTAGGTGGTTGAGGATGTAGAGCATGGCTTGAAACTGGGGCACATAGCTGCGGGTTTCTTTGGGTAGGTGATCATAAATTCCCCAAAAAGTGGTTTTCCCTCCAGATTTACGAATTGCTTTTCGCACATTTCCCGGGCCACAATTGTAAGCGGCAAGTGCTACTTCCCAATCGCCAAACATCCTGTATAGTGCTTTGAGGTATTTTGCTGCTGCTTCTGTGGATTTTTCAGGATCCATTCGGTCATCGATATCCGGATTCACCAACATGCCATACTCACGACCAGTGGCAGGCATAAACTGCCACAAGCCCATCGCACCTACAGGAGATTTGATTTTTGGGTCTAGACCCGATTCTACGATCGAGAGAAACTGGATTTCCGAAGGCATGCCATGATTTTTCATGGTTTCTTCATACATGGGGAAATACTGCTCTTTCCGAGCCAAAACCATTTTAATGTATTCGCGATTTCGAACCGTGAAGTATTGAATAAATGAAAATACGCGCTCATTCAGTTCGAAGTCCATCTCCAGCTCCATCTTCTGAATCCGTTCCGCTACCTCTTCGTAGGTAAAGTCAGGAACATATTCGTAATGATAGTTGGGCATGACCACATCGAGCTGTCCTGAATTGGAGAGTCTGCTCTCTTGTGAAAAAGCATTCGAATTCAAAAAAGGAAAGCAAGCGATTCCAATCACAAAAACTCTAAAAATTAGTTTCTTCATCACAATGCTTAATTTAAAGTCAAGGTACTTAAATACTGGCTAAAGGCATACAATTCCGCTTCTTTAAAGGAATTTGCAATCACCTGAAGCCCGATTGGCATTCCTGAATCATCCTTTCCGTTGGGAATGGAAAGGGCTGGAACGCCTGACACAGAGGCCTGTACGGTAAATAAATCTTCTAAATACATCGATACCGGGTCATCTCCATGCTCCCCAAATTTGAATGCTGTTGTTGGGGTAGTTGGGAGCAAAAGATAGTCAAAATCGGTCAATAATTTTTCTGTCACTTCCTTAATTATCCTGCGAACCTTTTGAGCCTTAGTGAAATAGGCGTCGTGGTAGCTGGCAGAAAGCACGAATGTTCCAAGCATGATCCTTCGCTTGACCTCTTCTCCAAATCCCTCACTGCGGCTGTCTTTATAAAGCTGCTCTAGGTTTTGGGCATGAGGTGCACGATAGCCGTATTTCACTCCATCAAATCGAGCTAAATTTGCGCTGGCTTCGGCAGTAGTCAAGATGTAATAGGTGGGAAGCACATATTTCAAAAGCGGGAAGTCCACTTCTTGAACGACATGTCCTTCGTTTTTTAGTTTTTCAATTACCTCCAAGGTATTGCGTTTGATCTCTGCTTGTAAAGCGGGAGCATGCAAGGCCTCTTTCAAAACGGCAATTTTTACAGGCCCTTTTGCGAAATCAAGTTTGCTGAACGGTCCTACCGGTTTCTTTGAAGAAGTGCTGTCTTTCTCGTCATAGCCTGCCATGACTTCAAGTACTAGGGCATTATCTTTTATGGTAGTTGAAAAAACACCGATGGTATCAAAGGAAGATGCATAAGCGATGAGTCCCCAGCGGGAAACGCGCGAATAGGTGGGCTTCATGCCTACTACCCCAGTGAAGGCTGCAGGCTGACGAACCGATCCTCCTGTATCCGATCCCAAGGACACGGTACACAAGTTGGCCTGAACTGCTACAGCTGAACCTCCCGAAGATCCACCAGGAACACGAGTAGGATCCAATTCTTGGAACACTTTTCCATAGATGCTGTGTTCGTTGGAGCTGCCCATACCAAATTCATCGCAATTCAGACGACCAATGACAATGGCGTCCTCATCCATTAGCCTTTGGACCGCTGTAGCAGTGTGTTGGGAAACATAACCTTTTAGGATGTTGGATCCAGCGGTAGCAGGATGGCCTTCGTGATTGAGTACATCTTTGATTCCGATGACCATTCCGGCAAGTTTACCGGCAGTTCCCTTGGCGATTTTTTCATCGACTAGAGCAGCCTGTTCAAGTGCAGGCTGGGTATAAACTTCGACGAAGGCGTTGAGGTGCGCCTTCGTCTGAATATTTTTTAGGTAATAATTTACAATCGATCGACAATCGCTTGCACCTTTTTTCAAGGCAACCTGGATTTCGTCGAAGGAACGATACTTTTCCAAAAGAATGGGACTGAAAATTACTTTTTCTTGTCCTTCATACCTTCTTCAAGGTCATTTTGGATGTCTTTGGTGGCGTCTTTGAATTCACGAATTCCACGACCTAGTCCACGAGCTAGTTCAGGGATTCTTTTTGCACCAAACAACAGGAGAATTACAAGAATGATAAGGATTAATGAACCTCCACCAATATTTTGAAGAAAACCTAAAGTAGTCATAATGTTGTGCGTTTAAAGATACAATTACAAAGATACAAGTATAGATCGCTTACCCAAGTAGATCAAGTCTACTTGCATATCTTTTTTATGAATGTAAGAAAATTTAACCTATTTGGCGATAATCCATGTTGCAGGGTCCATGATTTGAAGTCCTTTCCAAGTTTGGAAATGAACCACAGCCTCTCCTTCTGAATTTGTGGCTACTTGCCCAATGACTGTCTTCGCTTTAATAGTTTGGCCATTTGTGACAGAAATTGACTTCAGTCTGCTATATAACGTAAAATATTCTCCGTGTTTGATAATCAAGGTGTTGCCATATCCTGGGATACTGGTGATTTTGGTGACTACCCCATCAAATACGGCCCGAACATTGGAGTTGGGTTGGGTACGAATATCAATGCCATCATTTTCCTCAATGATGCCCTTCAGTGTTGGGTGGGGATAGGTTCCATAACCTTGAGAGATGATTCCTGTTTCTACTGGCCAAGGTAGCCTTCCTTTATTGCCTGCAAAAGAGCTAGAAAGTGCTGCAGCCTCTGGAGTCATGGGCATGCTGGTTCCTGCTTTTTTGGTACTGGTGCTATTTTCCTTCTTGGAGGCAGTTTCTGCAGCACGAATTTCCGCTTCAATGGCAGATTTGATCATTCGATTCAGCTGCTCCTGCTGTTTTTTGGTAGCAGCAATCTGCTTTTGAATATCTCGTTCTTTTTTGGATAGCGTATTGACCATGCCTTGCTTCTCTTTGCGCATCGCCTCCAGCTTTTCTTTCTCCGTCTTTTCCTCTACCAATACTTTCTCCTTATCCACTTTTCTTTCGTCCAGTTGAATGCGTTGATTGGCTAGTTCAGTGGATAATTTCTCAATTTGCTCCGCCTGCTTTTTTCTGCTATCCGTGTATTGCTTGAGGTATTTCAAGCGCATGTAGAGCTGATTAAAGTTGCTGGAACTAAACACAAAAGCTACAATGGAAAGCCCTCTATTCAACTTGGAGGAATTGTAAATCATTCGCGAATACTCTGCCTTCAAGTTAATTAGTTGCTTCTCCAAACTTCCAATCTCGTTTTCAATTTCAAGGATGTTGGTGGACAGTAAATTGACTTCTCTGTCCAAAGTATTGACCAAGCGATTTTGGCTTTGAAACTGGCTAGTAATCGCGTTTAGTTGGCCCAGTGATGTTTTTTTGGTTGCTGTGGTTTGCTTTAGAATCGCATCAAACTCTTTTAATCGGGACTGAATTTCCAGTTTATCTTTCTCCAATTGCTCCCTAGATTTTTTGGTTTGGGCCTGTACAGCGGAGCCAACCCCTACCAAAGCGAAAAAGAAAAATAGAAAGGCCAATCTTTTCATAACTACTAAAATCGGAAGGGAAAGGTTAATGGGCTTGCTTGGGGGTCTAAGGAAGTCCAGTTGATGTAAATTCTAAAATTTTGAGAGCCTAAAGGGTCTTCTAAAGCCACTTTTAACAAGGTCTCCACAGGGAATACTTGAGATTGAATGTTTTGAAACTTAGGGAAACTGGCGAGTATCGAGCCATCGCCCGAAATAGCAGCGCTCGACAATTCCGTAACCTTTCCGTGACGGGTATCAACCTTGCTAAAATAACGAACTTTATCACGGACTTGTGTTAACTCAAATTTTTTTCCAACGCGCACCAACCGATCTTCATAACTAGCCGGATAGGGAATGTCTCCCCAAAGAAGATTTTGAAATAGGGGCAACGATAATTTGATTCCAAATCGTTTCTCAAAATCTAGATAAGTCATGTTGACATCTTCTTTTCCCAATCGGTCTTGAATTTGGATTTTTTCCTGGCTCAGCAAACCACGAATTGCCTCTACACCAAGGCCGGGAGAAAGGGAGAACCAAATTAAACTATCTTTTTTTGCGCGCAGCTGCAGCGTTCCACGCGTGATTTTACCCGAATCTTCCTCAAGGACTAACTTTGCCTTGGCTTGTAAGTACCCAAATTGAGTGGTACTCGGGACAAAAGACTCCATCGCCTGATCTCCCTCAAAATGAGTGATTTTTTTGGCACAACTCCAATTCAATACGAGAACCACGAGGGCTGCAAGGATTTGTATTTTAGTCATGGATCCGTTGATCTTTAATTTTTTGCGCAAGGGTATCTGATCCTTCGGGGCTTTCCTTTGCTTTTTTCCACCATCCCACAGCTTCTTCAACCTTGCCTAATCGATACAAAATATCACCATAATGCTCCAGTAATACTCCACTTGGCGTTTTTTCGATTTTGATGGCTTCATCAAGGTGCAGTGCTGCCTCCGAATACCTTTTTAACTGATACAAAACCCAAGCCAAGGTGTCCAGGTAGGTCGCGTTTTTAGGATGTTTTTTCACCACACGCTGCGCCATATCCAAGGCTTTTTCCAATTCTTGCCCCGCTAAGGCCAAGAAATAAGCATAATTATTCAATACCTGCTCGTCATTCGGGTTGATTGCCAAGGCCTTCTCAAAATTTTGAAATGCAGCAGCTTGATCTCCCAATTGGTATTGGCTATTGCCCAACGTGCTGTAAGCGACCTGCGCCAATTGCGGATTTTTTTCTTCGTTCAAGCGTAGGGCAGTTTCAAGTGCCTGAATCGCTAAGGAATCTTTCTTTTGTCCCGAAAGGATTACGCCCTCATAAAACCAAAATTCAGCACTCTCTGGAAACTCATCTATCGCGATGCTGGTGTAACGAGCCACCTCCTCGTAGTTGTCTCCAGTTTCAAATGAGTTGACGATCACCTCCTCCAACAACTTTTCGTTTTTAGGCTGAAGGGAAAGTGACTTCTTGTACAGCACAAGCGCTTCCCCCAACTTATTTTCGGATTTTCTTCGATTGCCAATTGCTTCCAGAACGGTTGGGTCTTCGGCATGCAACTCCTTCAAAAGAACTTCCAATTTGTCCAGAAGTTTGTCGCGCTCCGCTGTTTTCAATTCCTGCAAGAGCCCTTGAAATGCAGCGGCCTTGGAGGGAGGAGCCAAGTCTGGACTAGCGATTGCCTCCAAAAGAAATGCGTTGGCTTGTGCGATTTGACCCTTTTCTAGGTAAAGCGTGTAAGCTGCCAGCTGAAGTTCTGGCTGATTTGGATATTTAGCAATTTCGGTCTGTACCAACTGTATGGCTTGATCCAACTTGGCATTGTTGTACAAAATCTCCACCAGCGCGAGCACGTAATTTGGATTGCCTGGGAAGGAAGCGATTAATTTTTCACCCTCTTCAACCGCCTTTCCGAGCTGGTCTTTTCGTAGGTAAATGCGTTGCTTCTGGAAAGTGAAGGCTTCGCGGACGCCATAATAGGCTTCCGCACGATCCAAAGCTACGAGGGCTTTGTCAAATTCATTGGCGCTTAAATATATGGATGCCAATTCCAAGTTGTACTGCTGGTTTTTGGTAGATCCAGTGGTCAATTTTTCTAGTAAAGTTGCCGCTAACAAGGGCTGCTTTAAACTCGTGTAGATTTCCGCAACTAGCAGCACGTAATAAAGATTTTCTGGGTCTCCAGCGGCTGCTTTCAAGGCATACGAAAGTGCTTTTTCGGCTTGACTGTTTTTGAGTAGGACTTCTGCGAGTTTGTAGGAAATGGCTGGCTCTTCAGGAGCAAATTCGCTTGCTTTTTCTAAATATCGAAATGCCTTTTCCAAGTCTCCAAGCACCAATGCCTTTTCTCCTTCTATAAAAAATCGGCTGGCATTTGCAGCTAATTCCTGAGCTTTGACTTCTTTTTTGGACAAAGAATTTTGCGCAAATCCAGCTATCGGACTCTGGAAAATAAGGAAAAGCAGCAGAAAAATCGGAGTAACTCTCACTGAAGAATGGAATTTCAAATCAACCCTGCAAACATAGTGCCTTTTCATCAATTTGACTGAAGAAAAGGCGGGGCTGCTGTGGTAAACTAGGATTTCTTGGCAATAAGGGAGCGAACAAAGTTGCGCTCCATAAAAAAGACTGCTGCGATAAATAGGAGAGCTCCTGAATTTTTAAGGATAAAATCGAAGCTGCTTAGGCCTGTTTCCAGGAAATATCCAAGATAACTTAAAACAAAGGCGAGGATCAAGTATCCTAAGCCACGGCTCGTTTGATAGGGGATGGGGTAATATTTTTGGCCAAAGAAATAGCAAACTGCTACCATGACCAGGTAGCAGGCTACCGTGCTTAGTGCTGCTCCCATAAAGCCCCAGACTGGAACTAAAAAGACAATGCCTGCCACACTGACTAACGCTCCCAAGAAGGTAATCCAGAAACTGTAATTCGTTTTGTCAGTGAGCTTAAACCAGATGGAAAGGTTGAAATAAATTCCGAGCAGGAGGTATCCGAGTAGGAGTAGTGGGACAATTGAAAATCCCATTTTATATGCATCTCCTTTTAGGAATAGCGGCCCGATCCAGTTCAAGTTAACTGAAATTAGGATCATGAGTAAGGAGCAAAATAGGATAAAGGCATGCATTACCTGTGCATACATTTTGGGAGAATCTTTTTCTTTGGACTCTCTAAAAAAGAAGGGTTCGGCAGCGTACTTAAAGGCTTGGATCACCAGGTTCATCAGAATGGCCAACTTGAAATTGGCGCCAAATATCCCTGCTGCCTCTCGACTACTGAGGCCAGAATAAAAATCAACCGGCAATACGTACTCAAACAGTAGTCGGGATATTAATTCGTTGGTCACGCCTGCCAATCCCATAAATAGCAAGGGAAGCGAGTAGTTCCACATGGGCTGGAGAATCTCTTTTTCCAGTCGGAACGAAAAGAATCCTGCTTTCCACCATACAAAGGGGATAATTAAGCCATTGGCAAGTAGGTTGGCAAGAAGGATGTATTCCACTCCCCAAGTGGACTGGTAGCCCAAAATTCCTTCAGGCAGCATTCCGGATTGAATCCATCCAGGAATCCAAATCAGCAAAAGCAGGTTGAAGGTGACGTTCAAGAGAATGTTGATCAATTTGGCCCCTGCAAAGGTTTTGGCTTTGTTTTCTAGTCGGAGTTTGGCAAAAGGAATCGCCAAAACGGTATCGAAGGCAAGTAATAAGGCGGTCCACTGGAACAAATAGGCTTGGCCTGGATAGTCCATCCATTCCGCTAAGAATGGTGCGGCGAGGTAGATACCAGATCCCAAAACGAGGCTGGACAGGACCAATAAGGATTGGGTGTTGTGGTATACTCGGGTGGGATCCTGATTTTTTCCAGTTGAAAAACGGAAAAAGGCAGTTTCCATGCCATAGGTAAACACAATATTCAAAAATCCGATCAAGGCATAGATGCCTGTAAATGCACCGAGGTCCGCCTTGCTCAGGTACCCGGTATAGATGATAATCAGTAAAAAATTGATAGAGCGCCCTAAAATGCTGCTTAGGCCATAGATGGCAGTTTGTCCGGCAAGTTTTTTTAGTGTGCCCATGGGTTGCTGGATCACTTACTCTCCACGGAAGACAGGCTTTCTTTTCTCCAAAAACGCCGAGGTACCTTCCTTATAATCTCCCGATTTGACGCAGCGCGCAAAAGAGTTGGCTTCAGTTTGGTAGCCATTTTCTTCTAGGAATACGGCATTCACACAATCGACGACCATGCCAATTGCAAGGGGTGCTTTGCCCATGATTTTTTCGATGATCGCTTCCGCTCCAGAGATTGCTTCCAGCTTGGTGGGAAATACATGGTTGACGAGTCCAAGTGATTTGGCTTCTTCGGCACCAATCATGTCGCCGGTCATCATCAACTCATTGGCTTTGCCTCGGCCTACTAGGAGGGTAAGTCGCTGGGTGCCGCCATAACCTGGAATGATGCCAAGATTCACTTCCGGTTGCCCAAATTTCGCATTGGAAGTTGCAATACGCATGTGGCAAGCCATCGCCAATTCGCAACCACCGCCCAAGGTATAACCGTTGGTGACGGCGATTACTGGCTTGTGGCAATTTTCGATCATTGCAAAAATTTCTTGTCCGCTTTCGGCAAATTTTCGTGCATTGACCTCGTTAAGGGAGGCGATTTCGGTGATGTCTGCACCAGCTACGAAGGCCTTCTCACCAGCTCCAGTGAGGATGACAGCCTTGATGGCTTTGTTGTCCATGACTTGATCAAAAACCGTTCTCAACTCAGCTAAGGTTGCGAGGTTCATTGCGTTCAGTTTATCCTCTCGATTGATAGTGAGGTACAGGATACCTTGTCGTTCTTCGGTGAGAATATTGACAAATTCAGACATAGTCAAGCAGCATAGTTCAAACAAATATACCTTACCCTCCAAGAATGCCAAATTCATACGTAGATAAAAAACCAAATAATGGCCAAAATGGCCTGAAATCGACTATTTTTTATTCATGTCATAACTAGAATTTTTGAATTAGAGCAGGTCTTTTTCGGCTTTTATTCTTACTTTTGCGGCACCAAACGACAAGAAGCTAAACCCCAAAACAGCGATGAGCTCCAAAACAAAAATCACCGTAGCCTATGGCGACGGAATCGGTCCCGAAATCATGAAAGCCACCTTGGCGATCTTAGACGCTGCAGGAGCACAATTGGAGTACGATGTGATCGAAATTGGAGAACAAGTTTATTTGAAAGGGATCAGTTCGGGAATGTCACCCAATTCCTTTGAATCGCTTCGTGCCAACAAAGTTTTTTTGAAATCCCCCATCACCACCCCACAAGGCGGAGGTTTCAAGTCCCTCAATGTGACTACACGAAAGTCCTTTGGACTGTATGCTAACGTTCGACCTTGCAAAGCCTATTCCCCTTTTATCAAAACGCATTTTCCAAAAACGGATTTGGTGATCATTCGGGAGAATGAAGAAGATTTGTATGCAGGAATTGAACACCGCCAAACTCAGGAGGTGTACCAATGTTTGAAGGTGATTTCCCAGCCTGGATCTGAAAAAATCATCCGCTATGCCTTTGAATATGCCAAGAAATATGGCCGAAAAAAGGTGACTTGCATGACCAAGGACAACATCATGAAGTTAGCCGATGGCTTGTTCCACAAAACCTTTGATGAAATCGCCAAAGAATACCCAGGGATCGAAACCGACCACAAGATCATCGACATCGGAACAGCTTTGATTGCTGAGCGTCCTGAGATTTTTGATGTGATCGTGACGCTCAACCTCTATGGAGACATCATCTCCGACGTAGCAGCACAAGTGACAGGATCTGTTGGCTTGGGTGGCTCTGCAAACGTAGGTGCTGAAGTAGCCATGTTTGAGGCGATTCATGGTTCCGCACCAGATATCGCGGGCAAGGACATAGCCAATCCTTCAGGCTTACTCAATGGAGCCATCATGATGCTCGTGCACATCGGTCAGCCAGAGATCGCAGAGAAAATCTCCAACGCCTGGATGAAAACCCTCGAAGATGGAATTCATACTGGAGACATTTATCAAGAAGGCCTATCTGCCAAGAAAGTAGGGACGCAGGAATTTGCCCAGGCCGTCATTGCTCGCTTGGGGCAAGTGCCTAGTCAAATGACTCCCGCTTCCTTTGGTAAAGAAAGCACTGCACCAATGGACGTAACCCTACGTCCAAAGCCAAAAGCAAACAAGGAATTGATTGGAGTAGACGTATTTCTTGACTGGGATCAGGACAATCGAGACCCCAACGTCTTGGGAAATCTTCTCAATCAACTAGACACAGGTGGATTGAAATTGAGCCTTATTACGAATCGTGGCGTAAAAGTATTTCCTGACGGAATGAAAGAAACCTTCTGCACGGACCATTGGAGATGCCGATTCAAAGTGGAAGAAGACAAGATACTCACGCATGCTCAAGTGATTGATCTCCTTCAAAAAGTAGAAGGTCTTGGTTTGGATTTCATCAAAACGGAGCACCTCTACACTTTCGACGGAGTCAAAGGATATTCCTTAGGACAAGGAGAATAAGTCACATTTTTTAGAAGAAGGGGAAAGTAAATTTCCCCTTCTTCTTTTTAGTACATTTGCACGTCTCAAGTTTTGGCTAGCGCATCGAATCCCATGCAAAAACGCGTGTTAATCATCACCTACTATTGGCCTCCGAGTGGAGGTTCGGGTGTTCAGCGCTGGTTGAAGTTTGCCAAATACCTTCCTGAAGCAGGTTGGGAACCTGTGATTTTTACGCCAGAAAATCCTGATTTCGATCTCCAAGATGAAACACTCCTCAAGGAGATTTCTCCCAACCTGGAGGTGATCCGCTTTCCGATCTGGGAACCCTATCAGCTATTTGCTAAGGTGAAAAAGCAAGGGAAAAGCCATCCTGGCCGTATTCTGGAACAGAAAAAAAAGGGATTTTTGGAAAAAGTAGCCATCTGGCTGCGCGCCAACTTGCTCGTCCCAGACCCTCGCGTGTTTTGGGTGAAGCCCTCCGTTCAATTTCTGAACCAGCTCCTCCAAGAAGGGCAATTTCAAGCGGTCATTACAACTGGACCTCCGCATAGCCTACATTTAATAGGGCTGAAGCTCAAGCAAAAGCATGGTATCCCTTGGCTTGCTGACTTCAGAGACCCTTGGTCTCAATGGGAGTTTTTGGATACCCTTCCCATGTTGTCTTTTATACGAAGAAGACACGAAGCCTTGGAGGGTAAAGTCTTGCAGCAAGCGGATGGGGTGGTGACCATTTCCCCAACCTTTCAGCGGGACTTGGAAAAACTTTCGGGAAGAAAAATTGACCTGATTACCAATGGGTATGATCCCGCCGATATTCCGTCTGATTTTCAGCCTCGACCCAAGCTGGCAAAAAGACTGCACCTCGTGTACACCGGTATCATCGACGCCATCCGTAACCCGCTTCCTTTGATGCAGGCGCTCAAAGCAGAATTTGAAGTTGGAGGGGAGGAGGTTTCATGGACTTTTGTGGGCAAGGTAAGCGAGCAGGTGCAACAGCAGGTGGATACCGATCCTTGGCTTCAAGCCCACATTCATTTTGCAGGGTATGTACCCCATCATCAGGTGTTTGAATTTTATGCCAATACGGATGCCTTGGTTCTGATTCTGACGGATACAAAAAATGCGAAAGGGAATATTCCAGGCAAACTTTTTGAATACCTGGCTACGGGTCTACCTGTTTTGGCTCTGGGTGATCCGCAAGGGGATAGTGCTACGCTACTTAGTCAAGCAGGTGCTGGAGCCGTGCTAGGGCATGGAGATCTGAAAGGGATGCAAGCCAAACTTCGGGAGCTGTATGCCTCAGCAGGTAATCAGCAAACGCTTGGGTCTTTGGAAGCCTTTTCTAGAAAAACGGGAAGCAAGCAGGTGGCTGAGTTATTGGATAGGATAGTAAGTTTTGAGAGCCAAGAACCGAGAGATTAGACTAGAATTCTGCTCCTATTTCGAATTCCCCACTTCGACATTCGAAGTTCAGCGTCCGGCGTTCGGTATTAAAGAATAGTATCCTGCCTACTGCAGGCAAGCATAGCGGAGTCTATTTCAACCCTATTTCCATCGTATTTCCTATTTATTTCACGCAGCGCAGCGGAGTCTATTTCTATTTTATTTCCATTGTATTTCTATTTATTTCACGAAGCGAAGCGGAGTCTATTTCAACTCTATTTCCATAGTATTTCCTGCTTTTTACCTACAATCCTAGGTGTCAAGAAACTAGAACTAACTTTTTTTTCTACTTTTCGGAATGTCAAGTCCTTCTTCACTTCTGTTTGTAGCTGCCACACTTTGTTTGGCAGTATTTTTTGCAAGTTGGCTCACCCGATTTTCATGGGGCAAGTCGGTGGGAACGCCCATTTTTGTGATTTTGATTTGCGCGGTATTAGCGAATACAGGGCTGATTCCAAGTGCCATGGATGGGCATCCCGTCTACGATGGCGTGTTTACCTACCTTGCGCCTTTGGGAATATTTATTGCCTTGCTCGAAGTAGACCTGAAAAGTTTGAAAAAAGCGGGGCTCCCTTTGCTGCTTTTGTTTTTGTTGGGATCGCTCGCTACGGTCATTGGGGTGCTCGTGTCTTGGGCACTCGTACAACCAGCAGATGCGATCGGTCCTTTGGCACCAGCAGTGGCGGGCATGTATACGGGAACCTACATCGGGGGAGCGATCAACTTTAACGCGATTGCGCTGCACTACAAGGTCAATGAGGCAGGAACCTTATTTGCCGCAACTACTGTAGTGGACAATTTGGTGGGTACACCCTGGATCATCGCTACCTTAATTTTGCCCAAATACTTGCAAAAGCTATTTCCTCGCAAAAAATTAGCATCTGCTTCTACAGGGGAAAAAGTCCAATCTCAGGAAGCTATTTCCATTGGTTCTATTTCTTCGGTACTCGCATTGGCATTGTTGGGGATGGCAGTGAGCAAGGCAGTGGTCACCTGGTACCCGCAGGTGCCTGAGATCCTTGTGCTGACTTCCTTAGCCTTGGTCCTTGCCCAATTTCCAGCGGTTCAGCAGCTTCGTGGCAAACATACCCTAGGCTACTTCTTAATCCTCGTATTTTTGGCTGTAATCGGAACCCTCTGTGATCTGTCAGCCTTAGCGGAGGTGGGAGACTTGGCTTTCACCTTGATATTGTTTGTGACTATTTTGGTGTTGGTTCATGGCCTAGTGATTTTCGGAGTAGGCTCCCTTTTCAAAATGGACTGGGACATGATTGCAGTTGCTTCGCAAGCCAATATTGGAGGCAATACCACTGCCTTGGCAGCAGCGGAAAGTCTCGAGCGCCCTGATTTGTTGATTCCTGGCATTTTGGTAGGGAGTTTGGGAAATGCCATAGGAACCTACATCGGATTTGCTGTTGCCAGCGGCTTGTTTTAAATTAGACGAACCCAAACGAACCCAACCTCAATTCTATGCAATCCAGTGTATTAACAGCCCTTTTCTTGCCTTTTTCGCTAGCAGTCATCATGTTTGGCATGGGTCTGAGTTTGCGTGTAGAAGATTTCAAACGAATCTTGATCTATCCCAAGGCCGTAGGGATTGGCTTACTCAATCAGTTGGTACTCCTACCTATTCTAGCATTTGGGATTGTAAAGGCATTTTCTCTTCCTCCTGAACTTGCAGTAGGACTGATGATTTTGGCCGTGTGTCCGGGTGGAGCTACCTCCAATTTGATCACCCACCTGGCC
>JBEDEY010000031.1:0-4342 GCA_041175425.1 Bacteroidota bacterium
CTCGAGCTATGCGCCTGAACTGTCACCTGACCCACTACAGCTTCAATTTTGGAAAGGTCTAATCCACCCAAACGATAGATGACGACTTGCTCCCCTTCCATCCCCACAATGGTACTTTCTAGGCCTACGGCACAAGCGCCGCCGTCGAGAATGTAGGGGATTTGTGTCCCCAATTGTGCGTCCACGTGCCCCGCCTGGGTAGGGCTGATGTAGCCAAAAGGATTGGCACTAGGTGCCGCAAGCGGAAATTCTAACTGCGCAAGGAGCGCCAAGGTCAGTGGGTGATTGGGTACCCTCACTGCCACTCGGTCTAAACCAGAGGTTACCAAATCGGGAACACTGGCCTTGCGAGGCAACAAAACCGTCAAGGGACCTGGCCAAAAGGCTTCGGCCAAACGCTTGAGTTTTTCTGGAAATTCAGTGACAAATGGACTTACTTGTTCCAAAGAGGCCACATGTAAAATCAAGGGATCAAAGCTAGGACGGTTTTTCGTTTCAAAAATGGAACTCACTGCCTTCACATCGAGTGCATTGCCCGCCAAGCCATAGACCGTTTCGGTGGGGATAGCGACCAGCTGCCCTTGGCGTAGGAAAGCTGCTGCTCGTTCAATGTCGACACCAACTTCAGCCATTACTTTGCTTCACAAAAGTCCTTGATCCAAGTTTCTGCTTCTTGGTAGCCCAAAGAAAGCGCCATTTTCAAATCTGCGCAGCCTTCATTTTTTTGGCCCAAAGCACTCATGCGGGTGACGCCAAGCAAGTAATAGGCCTCCCCATTTTTTGGGTCCAAATTGACCGTATTGGTAAGTGATTCCATTCCATGAATGGGGTCGTTCATTCCTAAATTGGCTTTGGCCAAACGGAAATGCGCCTCTGCATGGTTGGGCTCCTTCTGAACTACAGCTTGAAAATCAAGTAGGGCATCTTCGTAGGCTTCCATGCTCAACAAGGTTGTGCCCCGATTAAAAAGAATGTCCAGTTGACTTGGATCGAGTGCAGCTGCCAAGTTAAAGTCTGCCAATGCTGCCTTGTAGTTGGTCAGCTCCATATTCGCATTGCCTCGGTTAAACCAAGGCTTGTAGTTGGTCGAATCGATTTTGATGGCCTGATCAAAAAGTGGAATCGCTTCCTTAATTTTCCCTTGCTGAAAGAGCGCCACTCCCTTGGCATTTAAAGCTGTGGGCTGGTTTGGATTTTTCTTCAATACCTGGTCAAACTGGGTGACTGCCTCTGCCCAATCCTGGGCGTCCATTTTCTCCAACCCCACTTTCATGAGTTCCTCCTCACTTGGAGTACAGGCAAGACTACTGAATACAAGAAGGCAAAGGATCCAAAGCTGTTTCACAGGAATAAATTTTCGGTAAAGTTACGAATTCGAGTTTAGGAGGAGGCTAGTTTTTGACGGAATGCCTCTGGAATAGCCACGGGTTTCATGCTTGACTTGTCTACTGAAACCAATACACTTTTGCAGGTGGCATATACTTGCTCCTTGCCTGTGCTATCCTTTCCTACAAGCACTTGCTCCAGATCAAAAGAAGAGTTGCCAAGTCTTGAGCACTTCACCAAGGCCTCCACTTGATCCGTCAAGTGTATGGGACGAATGTAGTCGATCTCGATTCTACCCACTACGGTACCCACATCCAGCACATCCCAGCCAGCTACTTGGTATAGAAATACCGCTCGAGCATGCTCAAAATAGCTAAAGTAAACTCCATTGTTGACATGGAGATAGCCATCAATATCTGAAAAACGAAGTTGGATGGGCGTGGAAAAGGAAAAATCAGCGCGAAGCTGCGGAATATCAAAATTGCGCATTAACGTAAAATTTCGGAATTACTTGTTTTTTCGAGCATACGCAAGATGGAGGGATTGTACCCGATCAAATCAATCACTGCATCAAAGGTGACCCAGGCCAAAGAGATGCTCTCGTCGCTTCGCACCAAGGGCTCTTGGAGATCCGCTTCAATCAGGTAGCGCACATCGAAGTGAAAATGTTCTGCCACATGGGGCCGCTCTGGAATGATGTGCTTGTCCAAATCAAAAATATGGGTATCCACAAATTGCAGGGAGGTGAGTCCACTTTCTTCTCGGGCCTCCTGCATGGCTACTTCTAGGAGATTTTCATTTCCATCCGCATGACCACCCAACTGCAGCCAACGACCGAGCTTGCGGTGAAGTGTAAGTAGTGTATGTGTTCTTTCTTTATTGACAATCCAGGCAGAGGCAGTAAAATGGCCTGCAGTTCGTTCTCTTGAGTAAGCCAAAGGGTCCTCAGTCAAGGCTAGAAAATCAGCCACAAACTGATTTTCCTCTTCAAAGGGACTTCTGTATGCTCCCAATTGGGTTTTAAGGGTAATTCTATCCATAGTTAAGGTCTTTCAAACAACCGATCCATCAGGTCATCAAAGGGTTGGGCATCGTAATACAATCGGTCAGAATACACCGAAGCAAGCAATTTGAAGTAGCTGGGTTGCTGGTTGATTCGGATTTTTTCCAAGGAAATATTTCCATACAATTGGCTAATCAATTCACCTTCTTTGGGGAGTTGCAGTGGGGGCTTGAAGTAAAATTTCTCCGTTTCTTTCACCTGCTCATTCACTTCCTCCAGCTTCCGATCCAAACTTACTTGTTCGTACCCCAAAGCTATAATGCGCCTACTTAATCCCAAGAAAAGAAGGGAAAAAGAATTTGAATCGAGGGGTGGACCAAAACTTAGGGCAAAGCCATTGGCATACACGGAGGAAAACACATGTACTTCTGGGCTTTCGTTGATTTGTGCGCGCTTGTAATGGTAGTTTCGGTACACCAAATCGTAGAGCTCTTTGGACTCTTCGGAAGTATTCCATGCCTCGAGATCCTGGAGATCCTTTTCTTTGACTAAAAAATTCTCCTTCACCGACAAGGCTTGATTGCCTCCTCGTGGTGGAAAGATTTTTTTCAATAAGTCGTCAAAGAAATCACCCATCTGTCCTTCGTTTGTATTTTCCTGTGGCGCTCACCTCCACTTTCCCTTCCTCCACCAATTGGCGGAGGCACTTGAGATGCCCCAAGGAAGCAGGCTTGTGGAGTGCTTCAAATAGCTCCTGCTCACTAAACACTTCATCGGCTGCCAAAGTTTGCAGGACTTGCTCCCTAAACTTGGTTTCAACGTCTAATGGAAGGCTGGCTTTTTTTTCTTCTATACAATGATCACAAGCCCCACAGCTCTCGTCGCTAAATTCCCCAAAGTAGGATTGAATAAATTGGGTTCGGCAGATTCGCGTTTGATGTGCATAGGCTACCATTTGCGTAGCCTTGTGCAGGGTAAGTTCTCGCCTCAAGGTGATGCGCTTAAAATTGAGTGGCAGGGTCGCAGCATCATACCGCTCCGTCAAAAAGGTGAGTTGAGGCCGATCTTTTCTAGGTTCGTAATCCAACACCTCCATTTTTGCCAATTGCTGCAAGGCCTTGGTCAATTCTGTCTCCGAAAGACCTGCCGCTTTGGCAAGTTTGGCTTCTTGGATGTTGAAATATTCTGAAAAAAGATTCCCCCCATAAGTTCGAAGCAGAATTTTGATGACGGGGTCCAACTTGGCATGTTGGATTTGAACCTCATACAAAAGTTGGGGATTGACTAGAAAACGTGCCCTTGAGGGAGCAAAGAAACTTTCATTGAGTGCAATCAGCCCCTCTTCCTCTAGCACCTTGAGGGCATAAAAACTATCCAATACCGGCAGCTGGTAGGTGTTTGCAAAATCAGAAATCTCAAAATCATAGCTACGCAAAGACTGGGCTCCAATGGCCAATTGAAAATAGTTGGCAAGGCATTGGTACACGCGCCGCAGAAATTCTATGGGCGGATAGACTAGCGCCGCTCGGTCCAACAGCTGTTCAAAGTCTTGGGCATTGGTCAGGAGCACGGCATAGGCCTTTTGCCCATCTCTCCCTGCTCGTCCGGCTTCCTGGTAATAACTTTCGAGGTTTTCAGGCAAGTCACTGTGCAGCACTACCCGAACATCGGGTTTGTCTATGCCCATCCCAAAGGCGTTGGTGCTGACCATGATGCGTACCTGATTTGCTTTCCAGGCTTCCTGCTTGGAAGAACGATCGACAGCTGTCATGCCTGCATGGTAAGCCGCTGCAGAGAAACCTAGTTGCTGGAGTTGCTTGGCCAGCTGCTGGGTCGCTTGGCGGGTACGTACATACCAGATCGCCGATCCAGAAATTCGCTTTAATATTTCAAGTCCTTTTTCGAGTTTGTTCTCTACCAATCGGACGCTGTAACTCAGATTCTTGCGGGCAAAACTTTGGTGAAAGGTGGCAGGCTTCTTGAGCTGCAGCTTTTCTAAAATATCTTTTTCAA
>JBEDEY010000032.1:0-7401 GCA_041175425.1 Bacteroidota bacterium
AAAAGCCTCAGTAGCACGAATTCGGTTGGAGTTGAATCCTAGCAAGCCAAATCCTATTTTTTTTAAACTAATATGGCAACAGCCACGAGGAAAACGAGATGAACATAACTTGAATCAAAATTGCTAGCGCTCTACTGCAAAATAATAATCCTTGGCCCATCAGGGAAATAAAAAGTTAACTAGCACAAGTAGTTATTTCTTTTGCAGCTGCGCCACGGCAGTCTCCAAATAGGGCAGCCATTCGGGTGCTTGCCGCTCGGCATAGGATGCCAAAAAATAGGAAAGTGAAGGTACAAAGGGCTCCATTTGCAGCTGCATACCTACCTGCTCCAGCGTCTTGTCCCCCTTGAGCACATTGCATCGGTTGCAGGCGGTCACCAGATTGGTCCAGGAGGTCTTGCCTCCCTTGGAGCGAGGGATGACATGATCGATAGTCAGTTGCTTGCTGCTGCCGCAATACTGACATTGGCCTCGGTCCCTACGAAACAAATTGGCCCGATTCAGTAGCACCCCTTTGTAGGGAATGTGCTTGTACTGAGCCAATCGAATCACTGCAGGATAGGAATAGCTTCGGGACACGGTGCGGATTTCTAGCAACTCATAAATACTGAGCTGCTGTGCTTTTTCCATCAGCAGCAGTACCATGGCTTTCTGAACAGTCACCACTGCCACAGGATAATGATCCAAATTCAACACCAACACCCGCTTTTCCATCCCTTAGTTGACCAGTCTGTACATCTTCAACTCCACTTCAGTGGGCGTGTTATCCATCAAAAAATCCTCCCAATCTTCCAAATCAGTCTTCTGCATGCGATGATCCATCCAAAAGACTTGTTCCGCACCCAGATACATGGCATAAAAGGATTGCTTCTCCACTCCATCCCAAGCCACCATCAAATCTCCTGGCTCCACTTCCTCTGGGCTAATTTTTCGACCAGGAAGCTTTTCGGTTGACCATGCGTAGCCCCCCATCGCAAAAATCAAAGGGAATACATGCCTGGCATCCATCCCAAAAATACTTCTCCCACCTGCCTGAAAGGGCGCATTTAAAAACCGCAAGGCTAGATCCAGCAGCTCCTCTCGATTGGCTTTGAGGGCATGGGGCCGGTAGGTGCCTGTAAATCCCAAATGATCCTGCCAGTTGAATAATTCCTTCTCTGAAAAATGGAGCCTGCTTCCGGGCAAGAGGTAGAGATGCGCGCCTTGGTAATCAATCGCCGCGATGGGACTGGTTACTACCTGAAAATCTTGGTTGAGAAACGAATCGTAGGCTTCGGCAGTGATCTCTTTGATGGACTTGGCCCACACCCATCCTCCTAGTTGGCTATCCTCGTGGAATACTTTAAACCATTCACGATCAGCTGTAAGGCCTGTGATTAAGTAACACTCCCCAAAAAGTAGTTGGGTAACTAGTGCTGAATCTGTTTTGGGACGAAGGTAAACAGGCAGTACGGTCTGCCTCACAATGCCATAGGCATCAATCAAAGGCCATTCTTTGGAGCTCCCTTTTCGCATCTTTTTCCTTCAGGTCCTGCCGTTTGTCGTGATTTTTCTTCCCTCGTGCCAAGGCAATTTCTAGTTTGGCCTGACCACGATCATTGATAAATATACGAACTGGAATGATGGCAAGCCCCTTTTCTTGGGACTTAGTTTGGAGCTTGACCAACTCTTTTTTCTGAAGCAACAACTTGCGGTCCCGCACCGCCTCATGGTTGTAGCTGCTCGCCATACTGTAGGGCGAAATGTGCATCTGCCGAATAAAAAGTTCGTCATCAAAAAATACACAAAAAGCTTCCGTCAAGGAAACCTTCGCTTCCCGAATGGATTTAATTTCGGTACCCTTCAGCACCAAGCCCGCCACCAATGTATCAATGAATTCAAACTCGAAGTTTGCCTTCTTGTTCCGGATGTTGACGACCTTTTCAAATCTACTCGACTTGGACATATTAGAATTTCATTTTGGCTAGCGGAGCGATGTCGTAACCGACAAACTCCCCACGAAGGTACTTGTAATGTGCAGCCATCGCAATCATGCCGGCATTATCGGTGCAATACTCAAATTCTGGCACATAGAGCGTCCATCCTTTGCGCTGGGACAGTGCTGAAAGAGTGCCTCTTAGTCCTGAATTCGCAGAAACCCCTCCTGCTATCGCTACTTCGGTGATTCCGTACTCTTTCATGGCTACCTTGAGCTTGATCAGCAGCATCTCCACCAAGGTGTACTGAATACTGGCACACAAATCTGCGAGATTTTCGGCAATAAAGTTTGGATTCTCTGCCAACCGATCCCGAAGAAAATACAAGACGGCTGTCTTAATTCCTGAGAAGGAATAATTCAAATCCGGCATCCGAGTCACGGGAAAGGTAAAAGCTTTTGGATTGCCCTCTTTTGCATGCCGATCGAGCAAAGGGCCTCCTGGATAGGGAAGACCGAGTAGCTTGGCTGTTTTGTCAAAAGCCTCTCCTACGGCATCGTCTTGCGTTTCTCCAATCACCTCCATCGTCAAGTGATCTTTTACCAACACCAATTGGGTATGGCCTCCACTTACAGTCAAACAAATAAAAGGGAATTTCGGCCTTGGTTCTGTAATAAAATGGGCCAAAACATGGGCCTGCATGTGATTGACATCGATCAGCGGGATGTCTAGGGACTTGGCAAATGCCTTGGCAAAGCTCACTCCTACTAGCAAGGACCCCATCAATCCAGGGCCGCGGGTCACCGCAACCGCACTGAGCTCCTTCTTGGAAATTCCTGCGGTGGAAAGTGCCTCATGCACCACAGGGATTAGATTTTCCTGATGCGCTCGCGATGCCAATTCTGGAACCACACCCCCATATTTTTCGTGTACCGATTGTGTAGCCACAATATTATTGAGTACTTTGCCATTAACTATAATGGAAGCAGAGGTCTCGTCACAGGAAGACTCAATAGCAAGTATAGAAATATCGGTTGTACCCATTGGAAAATAAGGCCAAAGTTACGGATTTTTTACACAAAGCTTTCCGAGTAGTGAGTTGGTCTGTCTTTTCCATTCTACTCCTTCTCATCGCGCTCGGCCTCTTCCTTCAAGTTCCCTCCGTTCAAAACTGGCTGGTAGATAAAGTCACCCGATCCCTCAGCGAAAAAACAAACTTCCGTACCGAAATAGGAACCATCCAATTGAGCTGGTGGGATGCGGTCACCTTGGAAAAGGTGCAGGTCTTTGATCAGCAGGACAGCCTGATGATTGGCGCTGAGCAGCTCTATGCAGACTTTTCGATACTTTCCCTTCTCCCCCCAGGAGACCCACAGCTTGACCATATCCGCGTAGAAAAGGCACGGATCCACCTGATCAACCATGTTGGGGATTCTACCTTAAACATCAACCGATGGATTACAGCGCTTGGAAAAGCATTTGGAAGCACATCCACCGAAGCTCCTTCCGCACGATTTTTTATCAATGCCCTAGAGCTTAGACAAACCACCTTTGCCTATACCAATCTGCAAGCAGCTCCCATCACAGAAGGCTGGGATTACAACCAAATGGAATGGAACGAGCTCACTGCCAATGCGACTGATTTCCGATTGGATGGATCCAATTTGGGGATCTCATTGGATAACTTGAGTGGAAAAGAGCGCTTCACTGGACTACAGGTCAATCAATTCAAAACCCAGCTCCAGTACAGCCCTCAGGCTTTGGAATTGAAAAATCTGGACCTCCAAACCGACAAAAGCAGAATCAAAAACTACCTGCGCCTTGAGCCCAAGGGCCCTAAAGGTTACGGTGATTTTATCAACCAAGTACAACTCACACTGTCCTTCGAGGAAACGGTACTCGATCTCTCCGACATTCGCCGATTTGCCCCTTCCCTTCCCGCTATCGAAGACGCCCTGAATTTGAGCGGTACGCTGACCGGAACGATTTCCGACCTCAGCACGGATCAATTTCTGGTTCGTATGGGAAAGAAAACCGCACTTTTTGGATCATTTCAAATCGATGGTCTCCCCCAACTGGACAGCACTTTCATCCGGCTGGACCTGAAAAATTCAGTCATCTCCGCCAATGACTTGAGTCCCTACCTCAACCCAGAGGCCCAAAAGGAGATGAATAAATTCAATACCATCCGTTTTGATGCGGACCTCACGGGGATGCTGCATCGGTTCACTACCAATGGCTCATTTAAAACCAACATTGGCAACCTGAATGGAAAAATAGATTACGAGCGCAAGGAAAAACTCACCACCATCACCTCTCGCTTGCGTGTTGAAAATTTAGATTTAGGACTACTCGTAGAAAACCCTTCCCTTTTTCAAAAGGTTTCCCTTGAAGGCACCGTCCAAGCAAAGGGAGAATCTTTGGAAACGGCACTGGTGGACCTCAACGCGAGCATCAGCGAAATTGGCATCAACAACTACCGCTACACGGGGATCAAAACAGACGCAATCTATGGACTCAACTTATTTCGCGGTAACCTATCCATAGACGATCCCAATCTCAAATCCAAGATCACAGGATCCCTCAACCTGAACGAGGGCATTGACTCGGTCAAACTCGTAGTAGACCTTGAAACTGCCTACTTGGATCGAATCAATCTCTCTGAAACCCCAATTTCCCTAAGCGGCAAGTTGGATATGGATACCCAAGGAATCACCCTAGATGATGTCCAAGGAATTGCCCGGATACGGGACCTCCAAGTGGGATACAAAGACCGATCCCTGGATGCAGGTGATTTTTTCCTGCAGTCCCTTTTTGCTGGGGGTACTCGCACACTTTCGCTAAACTCTGACTATTTGGTGATGGCAGCATCCGGACAGTTTGAGCTGGAGCAAATGAGTAAAGATCTCCAAGTACTCGGCAAGCAATACCTCTCCATTCTGCTCAATGAAGCGCCACCTTTGGCTGACCTAAAAGCTAATTTTTCCAAGGATTACAATTTGGACTTGAATATCCGTATGCGGGATATCAATCCCATCATCCACCTCTTTGAACCCGAACTCAGCATCTCCAAAAACACCGTTTTGGAAGGAGCGTTTTACCAAACTACAGAAAATACGGTCTTCAACTTTTTCACCTCCTTGGATACCATCACCTACAAAGGCAATACTGCTTTTGATACCAACATAGACTTCAATACCTCCAAAATCATCAACAGCAACGATATTTTGGCTTCCTTCTACGTCTATTCCAAAAAGCAAGAAGTAGGAGAAACACTAGGATTTACCAACCTGGGTGTAGAAGCAATTTGGGACCAAACCAATTTGGATCTCCTTCTGAGTTTGGACCAAGACTCTACACAGAGTAAGGCGAGAATTGAAGCAGAAACAAGCTTTACAAATGCAGGTACCTTCCTGAAATTTAAACCCTCCCTCCTGCGTGTATTGAATCGAGAATGGCAGTTTGACCCCAGTAACCTGGTGAGCCTACAAGATGGAATCATCTCCTTCTCCAACCTCCGCATTGCCAATGAAGGACAGTCACTCGGGCTGCAAGGAAAAATCAGTCCCAATCCAGAAGAAAGCCTGGAGCTGGACATCAAAGGCGTTTCGCTAGACCTACTCAATACCATCAGCGCCTTAGACGTGGAAGGGATTGCCGATGGCAAATTCCAACTCGCTTCCCTCCAAGATCAAGCTACCCTTGCAGGCTCCCTTCATGTGGAAGGTCTAGAAATTAACGATTTTCCGATTGGAGAAATCGACCTCTCCGCAGCCATGGAAGCTAGAGATCTACGCCTCAACCTTGAAAACTACTTCAATACTCAAAAGAAAATTGCCATTGATGGAACGGTGGATTTAGACTCTGAAAACCTCGATTTTGACGCCAAACTCACCGAAGCCAACTTGGTGATATTTGAACCTTTTCTATCGAAATACATTTCCAACTTGGGAGGAACCCTCACTGGAAACCTCCAACTTCAAGGAAACCTAGAGGCACCTGAATTACTTGGAACTGCTCGGATCAATCAAGGAAAATTTCGTGTCAATTACATGAATACCTCCTACCAGCTGGATGGCAGTCTGGTATCCCAACCTACACAGGTTAGCTTTCAAGACCTGGCCTTGCGGGATCTCAATGGCAACCGTGCCACCTTCACAGGCGGCATCAATCACCAAGGATTTTCTTCTATTTTCTTAGACATCAACTCCCAGCTGACCAACTTCCAGGTCTTGAACACCAGCGCCAAAGACAATGAACTTTTCTTTGGAACGGCATACGCCACAGGTAGCCTAGCGATCAAAGGGAGTACAAGCAATTTGGACGTAACTGCCCGAGTAACTTCACAGCCCAACACTCGGATTTCCATCCCGCTGACAAGCTCCAAAGAACAATTCCAGGAGGACTTTATCCAAGTGATCAATGTACAAGATACGGTACGCATTCGTGCGCTTGCAGAAGAGGTCAACCGATTGGAGATTGAAAATGTCCGCATGAATTTTATTCTGGACATTACCCCAGATGCATTCACAGAAATCATCATCGACCCAAAAACGGAAGAAAGTATTCAAGGCAGAGGCAGGGGTACGCTCAACATGAATGTGGATACGCAGGGCAATTTTTCACTTGCCGGAAACTACGACATCGTGGAAGGAAAGTACAATTTCTCCCTCTACAACGTGGTCAAAAAACAGTTCATTGTCCAACCAGGCGGACGAATCACCTGGTTTGGAGATCCTTACACGGGCATCATGAACTTAAAAGCCAGCTACCAAGAGAATGTATCGCTGCAGCCCCTACTCAATGCGAATAGTACCGAACAGGAAAATAGTCAGATGCGTCGCCGATTCCCTGTCAAAGTACTGATGGACCTTCAAGGAGAATTGCTCTCCCCTACCTTCAAATTTGGATTTGACTTCAGTGCTTTCCCTTCTAGTGGAGATGTACAAACGACCATTTCTGCCTTCCAAAATCGCGTGGCAGCAGATGAACAAGAGATGAATCGGCAAGTGTTTTCAGTCATTGTAGCACAAAGTCTATCTCCGCAAGGACAGTTTTCGGGAGGCTCTACTCTTACCTCAAGCTTGGGCAACCTCCTCTCTTCCCAAATCAACCGATTTATGGGACAGCTGGACAAAAATCTGGAGGTATCGATTGACTTGGCTTCTATGGATCAAAATGCCCTGGAAAATTTCCAGATCAGTGTGGCAAGAACTTTCCTAGATGGCCGACTGCGTGTTTCTCGCGATGGAGGCTTTACCGACAACAGAGGTTCCGCCAGTGCAGCTTCCATTATTGGGGATTGGCAAGCGGAATACTTGATTACCGAAGATGGTGTCTACCGCCTTCGTATCTTCAACCGCAACAATTTCAATGCCTTTACCTCGCTTTCCTTGTCACAAAATGTGCTTTCTTACGGTGCTTCGGTCACGCAGAACGTATCCTTTAATTCCTTTTCTGAGCTCTTCCGAAAACTTGCCCGAAG
>JBEDEY010000033.1:0-7805 GCA_041175425.1 Bacteroidota bacterium
TGTTTTTGTCATTGATGTTGTAGTCCAACTTGATCAAAAACTTCTGACCCAAGGTTTCGTTGTCGTATCCTTGGTAAGGACCTGTTTCGTAGTCAAACTTGCTTTTCAAGTAAGAGCTCAAGCCATCAAGGTCAGAAGCCAACACGCGAGTTACGTTACCAGTGATTGGCTGAGATCCTGTATTTGCAGTCCAAGTAGTACCTGGTCTAGCTTCTACTTCATCTTCAAAAGAAGCGAAGAAGAACAATTTATCTTTGATGATTGGTCCGCCTACACGGAAGCCCATCTGCTTGTAGCTGAAATCACCAGGGTTGAAGGAATTCAAACCTGCCTCTTTACCTACGTTGTTGTTATTTCTAGTGAAATAGTAAGCAGAACCAGAGAATTCGTTGGTACCTGAACGAGTTACGGTGTTTACACCAGCACCTGTAAAGTTACCTTGTCTCACGTCATAAGGAGCCACGTTTACAGAGATTTGCTCGATCGCATCCAAAGAGATTGGAGATACACCAGTTCTACCACCTGGGTTAGAACCAGAACCCAAACCAAATGAGTTATTGAAGTAAGAACCATCGACGGTAATGTTATTCAATCGAGAATCCTGACCTGCAAAAGATTGACCATTTGATTGTGGAGACAATCTAGTGAAGTCGTTGATACTTCTAGAGATCGTAGGAAGCTTGTTCAACGCTCTGTTGTCGATAGCCGTGTTGGCACCGGTACGCTCGCTAGAGAAGAGGCCATTTTGGTTTGCGGTGATCAACACTTCAGAAAGTTCCTGACCATCTTCTTTCAAGGTTACGTTTACATTTGAGAACGTACCCAAAGAAAGAATCAAACCGTCTACATCTTGTGTAGAAAATCCAATGAATGATACAGAGAGTCTGTAAGGACCTCCAATACGCATCCCTGGAATAGAATATTTACCTTCTACGTTAGATACAGCGCCATAGCGAGTACCTGAAGGAAGGTGTGTAGCAACCACGTTCGCTCCTGGAAGAGCCTGTCCGTTGGCCTCAGTTACAGTTCCGGTGATACCGGAGGTCGTAACTCCCTGTGACATTGCCAGCCCCGTACTCATCACGAGTAGAAATACGGCCAGCAAATTCTTCAGTAAATTTTGCCTCATAAGATTTTTGTTTGGTAAAGTTGGTTTTTGATTTTAAATCCCCGCAAAGTTAAACTCACCTTTGTCGGGGTACTAGGAATGTAGGTTAATTTTTGCTTGCCAAATTTCACATTTTTTAACGAAAGCTTAACATTGAAACCAAATTATTTTTAGGTTTTTGACTAAAAATCTTCATTTTTCAAGGTTTTGGCCTGCTTAAACCTGCCATTTCCAAACAAACCAAAAACCAAAGTCAATTGTTTTGCCCAACTTTCTTTTTCTAAATGACCCTATTTTTCCTTCGGGTTACGGCTAATCTCATTTTATTTTTAGCTTTCGTAAAAATCCTGCTGAACCCTTGAGAGACAAACACATCATCTGGCTTTACCTGTTTTTGTTGGCCACCTTAGTAGACCTAAGCTTCGTATTGGAGCAAAACGACGAAATGCGCTTTTATTCCAAACCCCTAATCCTAGCCGGTTTGATCCTGTATTTCTTTTTTATCAGTAAACCCATTCGCACCACACTGCTCGCCAAGACCATCTTGGCTGCATTGCTGTTTTCTTGGCTTGGAGATGTCTTACTCCTTTGGCCACACCTATTTATCTATGGATTAGGTTCGTTTTTGATGGCACATCTTTGCTACATTTTGGGATTTCGACTTGCTCAGCAGCCTGAAGGCCGTCTCGATTCCTGGCATTTTATCCGCTCCTTTTTTTACAACCTGCCCATTTACCTCGTCGCTGGATTCGCATTTTATTTGATCTATCCCAATTTGGGAGGCTTAAAAATTCCTGTAATTGCCTACATCCTAGTGATCATTGGAATGGTCACCACCGCCAGGGCCCGATTCAAAAAGACGAATGCCGCCTCTTTTTGGCAAGTATTTATTGGTGCTTTGCTTTTTTTAATTTCAGATGGGATCCTAGCAATAGCACGGTTTTTCAACAACTTTCAAGATGCTGGAATTCTGATCATGGGTACCTATGCCACTGCTCAACTCTTACTTGTCATGGGAATCCGTTCCTACCTCGTAAATTCTAAAAAATAAGTTCTTTTAGTCAACCGTCCACGGACGACAGTCGACAGCAAGTTGTGCTGCGATGGAATTTAGCATCCAAATTTGGAGCAGAATTAATCGGTCTGCAGAGTGGATGGTGGACTGTCAGCCGTTGGCAATTAGTCAACAGTCCACAGACGACGGTCAACAGCAAGTTGTGCTACGATAGAATTTAGCATCCAAATTTAGAGCACAATTAATCGGTCTGCAGAATTGACTGTGGACAGTGGACCGTCATCCGTTGACAAAATTATTTTTTCAAAGCAACCCGAATGGATAATTCCTCTAGCTGTTCATCTGCCAAGGTGCTTGGGGAATCAATCATCACATCTCTGCCGGAATTATTTTTTGGGAAGGCAATGTAATCTCGAATGGAATCAGACCCTCCAAAAATGGCGCATAGTCGATCGAATCCAAAGGCAATCCCTCCGTGTGGGGGAGCTCCGTATTCAAAGGCCTCCAACAAAAATCCAAATTGCTTTTGCGCTTCCTCCTCGGTAAATCCAAGGTGGGTAAACATCAGCTGCTGAGTAGCGCGATCGTGGATACGAATGGAACCTCCTCCTACTTCTACCCCGTTGATGACTAAATCATAGGCATTGGCTCGAACTGCTCCCGGATCAGACTCCAGCAAGGGAATATCTTCTCGCTTGGGAGAGGTGAAGGGATGGTGCATGGCATGGAAACGCTGAGATTCCTCATCCCATTCCAAAAGCGGGAAGTCCACTACCCAAAGTGGCACAAACACGGATCGGTCTCTCAATCCTAGCTCTTCTCCCATTTTTAGGCGTAACTCGGAGAGTTGCTTGCGCGTGGATTTTTCATCTCCACTGAGTACCAAGATCAAATCGCCAGGAGCAGCGCCACAAGCATCTGCCCAAGACTTCAATTGTTCTTGCGAATAAAACTTATCTACACTGGACTTGAGTACTCCATCTAGTTGATAGCGTACATAGATCAATCCTTTGGCACCAATTTGTGGTCGTTTTACCCATTCAGTCAACTCATCCAACTGCTTGCGGGTATATTCTCCAGCACCTTTGGCGCAGATCCCTAACGCAATTTCCGCTTGATCAATCACCGGAAAGCCTGCCCCTTTGGCAAGGGCAGTCAGGTCCACAAATTTCATGTCAAACCGCAAATCGGGTTTGTCATTGCCATAGTATTTCATGGCATCGGCATAAGTCAGGTGTGGAACATGGCCGAGATCCACTCCTTTTACGGATTGGAATAGGTGTTTGACGAGTCCTTCAAAGGTATGGAGGATGTCTTCCTGGTTGACAAAGGCCATTTCACA
Organism: Bacteroidota bacterium; assembly: GCA_041175425.1. Taxonomy (GTDB): domain Bacteria; phylum Bacteroidota; class Bacteroidia; order Cytophagales; family Cyclobacteriaceae; genus Algoriphagus. The sequence continues at coordinate 3,466 of JBEDEY010000033.1, forward strand.
GTCAATCTGAGTAAATTCCGGCTGTCTGTCTGCACGCAAATCCTCATCACGGAAGCATTTGACAATTTGAAAATAGCGGTCAAAGCCGCTGACCATCAAGAGCTGCTTGAAGGTCTGTGGCGATTGTGGCAAGGCATAAAATTCTCCTGGATTCACACGGCTAGGCACCACAAAATCACGTGCTCCTTCTGGAGTTGATTTGATTAGGACAGGAGTCTCTACTTCAATAAACTGTTGCTTATCCATGTAGCTCCTAGTTTCCTGCATCATTCGGTGGCGAAGCTGTAGCTTTTCACGGATCACATTTCTGCGAAGGTCTAGGTAACGATAGCGCATGCGCAGCTCATCCCCACCGTCCGTATCGTCTTCAATGATAAATGGTGGCACCTTGGCGGCATTCAATACCGTAAGTTCCTCCACCTTGATTTCAATATCCCCAGTTGGCATTTTATCATTCTTGGCAGTTCGCTCCACCACCGTGCCTTTGGCTTGCACCACAAATTCTCTTCCGAGCTGGGCAGCTTTTTCGAGTAGGCTTTTGTCGGTCGAACCTTCTTCAAAAATCAACTGGGTGAGCCCATAGCGGTCTCTTAAGTCTACCCAAATCAAGCCTCCTTTATTTCTGACGCGCTGTACCCAGCCGGCCAAAGTGATTTGTTGATTGACATGATGAAGGCGTAGTTCGCCGCAGGTATGCGTTCTTAACATGACTTATTCCTAATTTTTGGGAGTTCAAAGATAAATAAATGCGACAGAGAACGATACCTATATCCCAAGATTCACAAGCTGAAGTCTATTTTTCTTTTCATTTTTGACCTAAACCCCCGAAAATACTGGTCTCAACATCCAATAATTCGATTGATTCCTGATTTCGAAAAATGTCAATAATGGTTAAAAAAGGGCATTTAATGGCTAATTTGTTTCTATTTTTTAGGAAAAAAGACATCTTTTGGCTTGTTTGGTAGTCCAAAAAAATAGGGGTCTACTACTCCCCTCGATTCCCTTCGAATGAAAAAAAATTGGATCGGTTCCATTGCCCTACTCCTTTCGATTGTCCTCATCCTGGTGTACCAAAAGGATTTGGGACTCTTTCCTGGACTTTTCCCCGCTCAAGATCAATCCAACAGCGATAGCGTCGCTACCAACCCAGACAAATTTCTCTACGGCATCAATGTCAGCGGGCTAAAGATTGTGGAAGGCACGGTTGCCAAGAATCAAACCTTAGCTACCCTGCTCACGCCCTTCAATGTTCCTTACCAAATCATTGATGAACTGGCAAAAAAATCGGAGGAGGTTTTTGATGTGCGCAGAATAGCCGCCGACAAAAAGTTTACGGTGATTACTCCGCCCAACTCATCCAAGGCACAATTTTTTATTTACGAGCCCAATCCCGCTGAATTTGTAGTCTTCAACTTGGACTCCGCTACCCTCTATCGAGCAGAAAAGCCTGCACTAACGCGTAAGCGGGAAGTGGGAGGCATTATTACAAGCTCATTGTACAATGCCATGGTGGACAAGGGCATTTCTCCAGAACTGATTGATGAGTTTGCAGATCTTTACGGATGGTCGGTGGATTTTCAATCCTTGCAAAAAGGGGATGTATACAAGGTAGTTTTTGAAGAAAAAGTGATCGAAGACAAGGTGGTCTCCATCTCTGGAATTCATTTCGCTTATTTTAACCACAAAGGAGAGGAGATGCACGCCATCCCGTTCGAGCAAAATGGTCAACTTACCTTCTTCAACCAGGCCGGTCAAAGTTTCAAAAAAGCCTTTCTTCGCGATCCCTTAAAATATAGCCGAATCAGCTCTCGCTATAATTTAAACCGCTTTCATCCCGTACAAAAACGGTACAAAGCACATTTGGGCACCGACTATGCGGCACCAACGGGAACCGAAATACGAACGGTAGGAGATGGAACCGTGCTAGAGGCCAGCTATTCCTCGGCCAACGGGAACTATGTAAAGATCAAACACAACGAAACTTATACCACGCAGTACTTACACCTCTCTAAAATTAGCAAGAACCTTAGAAGAGGTGATCGAGTGAAGCAAGGTGAAGTGATTGGCTATGTGGGGAGCACCGGCCTAGCAACAGGACCTCACCTCTGCTTTCGCTTTTGGAAAAATGGCAAGCAAGAAGATTGGCTGAAAGAAACCATCCCTCCAACTGAGCCTATTTCTCAAGCCAACCTGACCGCTTTTAACCAAAAAAAGGCCGAAGTAATGAAGTTGTTGGCAGCAATCGATCCAACAGTAGATGATCGCTTGTTGGCCAGTGCAAACAAAACTCGTCAGTGAGCCTTTTTTAACCTTAACTTCCTAGTTCAATTGCGTACTGTCTAGTTTTATGAGTCAAGAACCCTCCATTCGAATCAATAAATACCTCAGCGAAGTAGGCTTTTGCTCTCGCAGAGCTGCGGATGGACTATTGGAACAGAAACGAATCACCATCAATGGTAAGATTCCCGAATTGGGCACCCAGGTCTTTCCCACGGATGAAGTGCGCGTAGATGGGCAGCTTGTTGGGAAGCCCAAGCAACAGCACGTCTACATTGCTTTCAACAAGCCTGTAGGCATCGTTTCTACCACAGATACGTTAGGGGAAAAAGACAACATCATCGATTTTATTGGCCATCCCGAACGCATTTTCCCAATTGGAAGACTGGATAAAGACAGTGAGGGGCTGATCCTGCTAACCAGTGAGGGGGATTTGGTGAATAAAATCCTACGGTCAAAAAACAACCACGAAAAGGAATATGTGGTGACCGTGGACAAGCCGCTTCATCCCAGTTTCGGGCAGCGAATGAGTGCAGGCATTCCCATCTTGGATACTGTAACTGCTCCTTGTACTGTCGAAATCATCAACAAATTTAAGTTTCGGATAATCCTCAAACAAGGTTTGAATCGGCAGATTCGCCGAATGTGTAGCTACCTTGGGTACCAAGTCACCCAGCTCAAGCGAATCCGTATCATGCACATTCAACTCGATCTCGCAGTTGGTAAATGGAGAGATCTGAGTGAAAAGGAGCTGACCCAGCTCAATCTCCTGATTCAGGATAGTTCCAAAACGAGCTAATCCGAATGGATTATGTACCCAGGCAATCGTTAACTTTTCTACAAAACTGGCTACCTTAACCAGCGAATCACTTTCCAATCCTCTTGCCATGACGCAGCTTTCTGACTTTCGCCCTTCACCCGCTGAACTTTTTGCTAGCCAGCTCCCCACGGCTATCGCTTGGAGAACCTCCACACTTGTAGAGCGAAAGGAACGCTTGCTCAAGGTTTTGAATTGGATCAATTCCCACCAGGAAGCCATACGAGAGGCGCTTTGGAAGGATTTCAGTAAACCAGCACCTGAGGTAGACCTCAATGAGATCTTTCCAGTAACCTCGGAAATCAAGCATTGCCTCAAAAATCTAAGCTCTTGGATGCGGCCTCAACCGCAACCGACTCCACTTCCCATGCTTGGTACTTCGGCATTTATTGTCGCTGAGCCCAAAGGAAGGGCCCTGCTAATTTCCCCTTGGAATTTTCCCTTCAACCTTGCCATTGGGCCCTTGGTATCTGCACTTGCAGCTGGATGTCCTGCGATTCTAAAACCTTCAGAATACGCCCCACATACGGCTCAGCTAGTTCAAGACCTTGTGAGCGAACTCTTTGCTCCGCATGAAGTGGCCGTTTGCCTGGGAGAAAAAGAGGTGGCCTCGGAGCTTTTGGCCTTGCCTTTCGACCATATTTTCTTTACCGGAAGCCCGCAAGTGGGTAAAATCGTAATGCATGCTGCGGCACAACACTTAACTTCAGTCACCTTAGAATTGGGAGGGAAATCTCCGGTCATTATTGACGCCTCTGCAGACTTAACCGATGCTGCGGAAAAATTGATATGGGGCAAGTTTGTCAACTGTGGCCAAACCTGCATCGCCCCGGATTACATTTTGGTCCCTGAAGATAAAAAGGAGGCCTTTATCAGCCAGGCGCAACGTGTTTTGGCACGCTATTACGATCCCGAAGGCAAAGGAATCATGCAAAGCCCGGACTATGCCCGACTAATCAATGGCAAGCACTTTGATCGTATTCGGCAGATGCTGGAGGATGCAATTCAAAAAGGAGCTCAAGTGGAAGCCGGTGGTGAGGTGGATGAGGAGTCGAGGTACATTGCGCCTACGCTACTTTCCGGGATTGGAAAGGACATGCTCGTTTATCAAGAGGAAATTTTCGGCCCAATCCTCCCGATACTTACCTATACCCACATCAACGATGCTTTGGCCTTGATCCATTCACAGCCCAAGCCCTTGGCCTTGTACTTTTTTGGAACAGACGAATCGCATGCCAAACGTGTC
>JBEDEY010000034.1:0-2767 GCA_041175425.1 Bacteroidota bacterium
GGAGATGAAGGAGTTGGCAAAGGGAAGAAACATCGACCTAAGCAAGGACATTCAATCTTTAGAGGGTAAAATTTTGGGTTTGAAAAAAGAAACCTTCGCGAATCTTACGCGCTGGCAGCGAGTACAGCTCTCCAGACATGCAGATAGGCCTTATGCCTTAGATTACATCTACGAGATCACCAACGATTTTATTGAACTGCACGGGGACCGTACAGTGAAAGACGACAAAGCCATGATTGGTGGCTTGGGCGATATTGATGGCCGAACAGTCCTTTTCATCGGACAGCAAAAAGGTAGAAATACCAAGCAGCGTCAAGAACGGAATTTTGGAATGGCCAACCCAGAAGGCTATCGTAAAGCACTTCGATTGATGAAAATGGCCGAAAAATTTAACAAGCCCATCGTAACGCTTATCGATACTCCAGGTGCATTTCCTGGTTTGGAAGCAGAAGAAAGAGGCCAAGGTGAGGCCATCGCTCGCAATATCAAAGAAATGTTTATGCTCAAAGTACCCGTGATTTGCATCATCATTGGGGAAGGGGCCTCCGGGGGTGCTTTAGGCATTGCCATCGGAGACAAAGTGTACATGTTGGAAAATACCTGGTATTCTGTGATTTCTCCTGAATCCTGTTCCTCCATTTTGTGGAGATCTTGGGATTACAAAGAGCAAGCTGCTGAAGCGCTCAAGTTGACCGCGACAGATATGAAATCCAATGGGTTGATTGACGACATCATTCCAGAGCCACTTGGAGGGGCACACAAGGACCTCAAAGGAATGGCTAAAACCCTCAAAGAGGTGATCAGCAAGGCATTGGCTGAATTGGATAAAATTGAGGCAGAAGAACGAATCTCTCAGCGCATCGATAAGTTCTGTGCGATGGGTGTAGTCGTGGAATAAGTCTTTTCGATTTTTCCATTTCCTAATTTAGGGATCCCACTTGGATTCAAACTAGTTGACAGGATATTAACTTGTGCTTAATCACCATACATGGAGCTTTTCACCGTAGATACTGGCTTTTTTAAATTGGATGGCGGGGCCATGTTTGGTGTAGTTCCCAAGTCCATCTGGTCACGAACCAATCCTTCGGATGAAAACAACCTCTGTCCTTGGGCCATGCGTTGCTTACTTGTTTCGGATGGCAATCGATTGGTTTTAATCGACAACGGCATAGGAGACAAGCAAGATGCCCGCTTCTTTTCGCATTACTACTTGCATGGAGATGCTAGCTTAGCCAAAAGTTTACAGCAGCTAGGTGTACATCCTACCGACATCACTGATGTTTTTTTGACGCACTTGCATTTTGACCATTGTGGAGGGAGTGTGAAATACGGTTCCCATGGACAATACGAACTTACTTTTCCGCGAGCGACCTATTGGACCAATGAAGATCATTGGAATTGGGCAACGGTTCCTAATCCAAGAGAAAAAGCTTCCTTTTTGGAAGAAAATATCCTTCCCTTGCAAGAGCATGGGGCACTTAAGTACCTCGACCTAGCCACTAAATCCTTATTTCCAGGATTTGACTTCCTCACCATGGATGGGCATACGGATAAGCAAATGCTCCCCAAAATGCAGTACAAAGGACACACGGTGGTGTTTATGGCCGATTTACTGCCATCTGTGGGGCACATTCCTTTGCCCTATGTGATGGGCTATGATACCCGGCCTTTGCTTACCCTTCAGGAGAAGCAGCAATTTTTGGAAGAGGCAGTGCAAAAACAGTATGTGCTTTTTCTAGAACACGACTCGGTAAATGAGTGTTGCACCGTGAAAATGACCGAAAAGGGCGTACGTGTCGATCAAACTTTCCGACTCGATGAACTCTAAGCCAAGCATTGGAATTGCTTTCTCAGGTGGAGGAGTCAGAGGGATTTCGCATTTGGGCGTGCTCAAGGCTCTACAGGAAGTGGGTATTTTTCCAGATCAGGTAAGTGGCAGTTCTGCTGGTGCCATTGTAGGCGCGATGTATTGCCAGGGATATAGCCCGGATGAGGTGTTGAAGATTATCATTGAAACCAACTATTTCAAGTTGATTCGACCAGCCATTTCTTGGAAGGGCTTGTTTACTATGGATAGTTTGGCCCAGCTATTGAAAACCTACCTGCCGCACAATGATTTTGCATCACTAAAAATCCCGCTGCATGTCGCTGCAACCGATATCGGAAAAGGGGAAGTAGTGTATTTCAATTCTGGCAAGTTGGTCGAACCCATATTGGCTTCGTCCTGTATTCCAGGGATGTTTGAACCTATTTTTTATGAATCTCGGTACCTGGTGGATGGAGGAGTGTTAAATAATTTGCCGGTAGAACCCTTGCAATCCACTTGTGAGGTACTGATTGGGGTCAATTGCAATCATCTACCTGAATTGGCTGCCGTTCGAAATGTGAAAAATCTTTTGGAGCGGGCAGTGATGATGAACATGAATTTCAATGCTTACAGCCGCAAATCCGCCTGTACCTATTTTATTGAGGCTCCAGGATTGGGTAAGTTTGGCGTCTTTGACTTGAAAAAGGCTCCGGAATTTTTTCAAGCGGGTTACAATCAAGCCATGAAGGTCATTGAAGCCAATCCTAGTTTACTCGAAATTTCCAAACCCTTACAACCTCAACCTAGCGATTTATTATGAAGTTACTTTCCCGATTTATATTTTGGTTGGCCGGATGGCGCATGAATCCAAATTGGCCCGTTGGTGTGAAAAAAGCGGTTTTAATTGCTATTCCCCACACTTCCAATTGGGATCTTTTGTACGCAAGAGCTGCCTTCTAC
>JBEDEY010000035.1:0-5161 GCA_041175425.1 Bacteroidota bacterium
CATTTGGTGGGAAGACGTGTTTTTTAAAGTACAATGTACCAAGTACAAAGTAGAAATCCGAGGTACGAGATATTTTTGATTTCTAATTTCGAAAATTGAAGTGGATGATTATTCGAATCCCTTATTTCACCGAGCTTGCTCGGTCTATTTCCATAGTATTTCAATTGCATCTCATTTCAAAACTACTTCGTACTTGGTACAAAATACTTGATACTAAATACTTGATACTTATGTCTAAACAATACCCTATCCAAAAAACCGAAGAAGAATGGCAGGAACAACTGGATCCTTTGTCCTACCAGGTCTTGCGTCAAAAAGGAACTGAAAGACCCTTCACTGGTGCCTACACGCTAAACAAAGAAACGGGCGTGTATTCCTGCAAAGGCTGTGGAAGCCCAATTTTTCACTCCGACTTCAAATACGACAGCGGCTGCGGTTGGCCTAGCTTTACCCATCCCATCCGTCCGGAGGCCATAGAAGTGCACATGGACTACAGCCACCTGATGATCCGAGAAGAGATCCTTTGTGCTTCATGTGGAGGTCACCTGGGCCACCGCTTCCCTGATGGACCATCGGACAAAGGCGGCATCCGATACTGTATCAATTCGGTGAGTATGGAGTTTGAAAAGTAGCAGCAAGATGCGAGAAACGAGACCTTAGACTACATTTATTGGTTCTCGCTTCTTGTCTCTTGCTTCTTGTCTCTTGCTTCTTGCTTCTTGTCTCTTGTTTCTTTTCTATTGCATTTCCCCAATACCACCCTATCTTTGCTCACGAAATGAAAAACAACGCAGCAACTCTTATTTTTTCTCTGCCAGCACAGGTGCACCACCTGTTGCATCATTTCCATCATTCCTCTTGAGAGGAAGATAATTACACCACCCCGGTGCGGCTGATGATAGGGATTCGGCCAGTCACCACCCCTTCATTCAATTAGTTTCGAATTCATTCAAATCTCCTTATGGAACAGATTGTTCGCATTGCCGTTCAAAAAAGTGGCCGCCTATCCGATGATTCATTGAGCCTCATCAAAGAGTGTGGAATCAAATTTTACAATGGAACGGGGAAACTCAAGTCCACTTCCACCAATTTTCCAGTTGAGTTCCTTTTTCTCCGAGACGATGACATCCCAGGCTATGTAGCCGACGGAGTGGCAGACCTGGGTATCGTGGGACAAAATGAGGTTGCCGAAAAAGACAAAGAAGTCGTCCTACTCAAGAAGCTAGGCTTCTCTAAATGCCGCCTCGCGCTAGCCATTCCGAAAGGCACTACCTACGAAGGTCTTGATTATTTTGAGGGAAAAAGTATTGCTACTTCCTACCCAAAAATCCTGAAGAACTACCTCGATACCCATCAGATCAAAGCGGACATTCACGAGATCAGTGGCTCTGTGGAGATCGCACCTAGCATCGGCTTGGCCGAGGGCATCTGTGATATCGTCAGCTCGGGATCTACGCTAATGATGAATGGACTCAAGGAAGTTGAGGGGATTTTTAACTCCGAGGCGGCACTTATTGCACACCCCCAATTGAGCGACTGGAAAAAAAGCATCGTGGACAAGCTTCTTTTCCGCATCAATGCCGTGCAAACGGGCAAAAGCAACAAATACGTGCTCATGAATGTTCCCAATGCAGCACTGCCCAAGATCATCTCCCTGATTCCAGGCATGCGCAGCCCTACCATCTTACCGCTCGCCGAAGAAGGTTGGTCCTCGGTACATTCGGTACTGAGCGAAGATCAGTTTTGGGAAAACATGGACGAACTCCGCGCCGCTGGTGCAGAGGGAATCCTCGTGGTACCTATCGAAAAAATGGTGATTTAACCAAAAGCTAGACTTTACCTATGAAACTGCTCGTCAACCCCAGCCCCGAAAAATGGCAAAAGCACCTGGCTCGTCCAGCCATTCAAACCAAAAAAATAAATCAAATCGTCAAGCCGATCTTCGAGAAAGTAAAGAAAAGCGGAGACAAGGCCTTGAAAAAATTTGCCAAGGAATTTGATCAAGTTCGCTTGGATAGTCTTCTGGTGAGCGCTGAGGAAATTCAGGCCACGATTCCTTTGGTGTCCGATGAATTGAAGAAAGCCATTGCCCTCGCCAAGGCCAACATTGAAAAATTTCATGCGGCTCAGGCTACTCCTGATCTCGTGTTGGAAGTGATGCCTGGGGTCACCTGTAGCAGAAAAAGTGTGCCCATCCAACGCGTAGGATTGTACATTCCCGGAGGAACTGCCCCCCTATTCAGTACCGTGCTGATGCTGGGCGTGCCTGCCCAACTCGCGGGATGCAAGGAAATTGTACTCTGCACCCCTACCAACCGGGAAGGAGCCATTCACCCAGCCATTCTCTACACTGCCCAGTTGATCGGAATTACCAAAATAATCAAAGTGGGAGGTGCACAAGCCATTGCGGCGCTAACTTTTGGAACGGAGTCGGTGCCCCAAGTAGATAAGATCTTTGGGCCTGGCAACCAGTACGTGACCGCCGCCAAGCAGTTAGCCACCAAGTACGGATTAGCCATCGACATGCCTGCAGGACCTTCCGAAGTGCTGGTCTACGCAGACGAAACAGCCATCCCGGCCTTCGTAGCTGCCGATCTCCTTTCTCAAGCAGAGCATGGGGTCGACTCCCAAGTGGTGCTGGTAAGCCCTTCCGAAGAGTTCTCCAAAAAAGTCTTGGCAGAGATCAACATTCAATTGGAAAGTCTTCCCCGCAAGGACATCGCTTCCAAAGCCCTAGCCAATTCCTGCGCAGTCATTCTGGAAGATCAGGCCACAGCCATTGTGCTGATCAATGACTATGCTCCGGAACACCTGATCCTTGCTGTAGCCAAAGAGGAAGAGATTCTCAGCCAAATCTTCAATGCGGGCTCGGTCTTTATTGGCAACTTCACCCCAGAAGCCGCAGGCGACTATGCCTCCGGGACCAACCATACGCTTCCCACCTACGGCTATGCCCGCAACTACAGTGGCGTGTCGCTTGATAGCTTTGTGAAAAAAATGACCTACCAAAAGATCACGCCCAAAGGGATCCAAGTCCTCGGCCCTGCGGTAGAAATTATGGCAGAAAACGAGCAGTTGCATGCCCATAAAAATGCAGTCACTCTCCGCCTCAACTCCCTCAAAACCAAGAAAAAATGAAGGTTGACCTAGCATCCCTCCTACGTCCGCACCTACTAACCCTGAAGCCCTATACCTCAGCCCGAGACGAATACAGTGGTACCGAAGGGGTGTTTTTGGATGCGAACGAAAATCCTTTTGGATCCATCACCCAGGCAGATTACAACCGCTACCCAGATCCTTACCAAAGTGCACTGAAATCAGAAATCGCACAAATCAAGGGTTGTGCACCTACTCAGATTTTCTTGGGCAACGGATCTGATGAGGCCATTGACCTGCTGTTTCGAGCCTTTTGCAACCCAGGCAAGGACAATGTCATTCTCCTTCCTCCCACTTACGGCATGTACGGGGTGAGCGCCTCCATCAATAATGTGGAGATAAGAAACGTAGCCCTTACACCAGACTTTCAATTGCAGCCCGAAAAAATCCTAGCTGCGGCAGATGCCCAATCCAAAATTCTATTCATTTGCTCTCCCAATAATCCATCGGGCAATGCAGTGAAGCGGGAGGATATTCATTACCTGCTGGAGAATTTTCCAGGGATTGTGGTGATAGACGAAGCCTACATCGACTTTAGTTCGGAACCCAGTTTAATCCAGGAACTGGACCAGTACCCCAACTTGCTGGTGATGCAAACTTTCTCCAAAGCCTGGGGATTGGCCTCCCTTCGCTTGGGGATGGCCTTTGCGAGTCCAGAGCTGATCGCAATTCTCAATCAAATCAAACCTCCCTACAATATTTCGGGATTGACACAGGAAACTGTCTTTGCGGCACTTCCAAACAAAGGAAAGGTGGAGGAGTTGATCCAGAAAATTAAAGAAGAGCGTACCTTCCTGAAGCAAGAACTTGAAAAGCTTCCGGATGTGCTGAAAATCCACCCCTCGGATGCCAACTTCTTGCTGGTCCAAGTTCCCGATGCCAATCGCTTCTACGAAGGCTTGATCGAGGAAAAAGTAATCGTACGCAACCGCTCCACCGTTTTGCACTGCGAAGGATGCCTCCGAATTACAGTAGGTACACGAGACGAAACACTCGCCTTGCTCCAGGCTTTCAAAAAAATAGCTACGTATTGACCCTGATTCAAAAATCCAAGTTATAGAACCCATTCCTCCTAGTTCCATGAAAAAGAAAGTATTGTTTATAGATCGTGACGGGACCCTCATCAAAGAGCCGCCTACGGATTTTCAAGTAGATAGCTTGGAGAAACTCGAGTTTATCCCCAAAGCCATCTCCAACCTCCGCAAGATTGCAGAGGAATGTGACTATGAACTCGTCTTAGTGAGCAACCAAGATGGATTGGGAACCGATTCCTTCCCAGAAAAGGATTTTTGGCCAGCCCAATACAAGATGCTGAAGACGCTGGAGCAAGAAAATGTGCACTTTGCGGCCATTCACATCGACCGCAGCTTCGAGCACGAGCAAGCCCCCACGCGAAAGCCCCGAACAGGCATGCTTACTTCCTATTTTTCGGAAGACTACGACCTCAGCCAATCCTTTGTCATAGGTGATCGAGCTACCGATGTGCAACTCGCACAAAACTTGGGTTCCAAATCTATTTTCTTCGGTGAAGCACATCCCGAGGCGAGCTTTTGTAGCCAAGACTGGGACGAAATCTACAATTTCCTCAAACTTCCCCCGCGAAAGGCTTCTGTGCATCGAAAGACCTCCGAAACAGACATTTCAATCGAATTGAACTTGGATGGTTCAGGAGCATGCTCCATCTCTACAGGACTCCATTTCTTCGACCACATGCTCGAGCAGTTGGGTAAGCATGGAAGCACAGACCTTTCCATTCAAGTAAAGGGTGACCTCCACATCGACGAGCACCACACGATCGAAGATACCGCGCTTGCCTTGGGAGAAGCATACTCCAAGGCTTTGGGTGACAAAAAAGGAATTTACCGCTATGGATTTCTCCTGCCCATGGACGATGCCTTGGCACAGGTAGCGATCGATTTTGGTGGGCGACCTTGGTGTGTTTGGGAGGCAACCTTTACCCGGGAAAAAGTGGGCGACATGCCTACGGAACTGTTTTTCCACTTCT
>JBEDEY010000036.1:0-6643 GCA_041175425.1 Bacteroidota bacterium
GCATTCCTGCTATTTCAAAAGATTTCCAAAAAGTTGTTGCAACTTTTCAACTTTAGGTCGCACCACATATTGGCAATAGGGTTGCTGCTCATGCAAGGCATAGTAGTTGTGATGGTAACCCTCTGCCGGATAGAAATTGGAAAATGGCGTAATCTCAGTTACAATCGTCGAATTATAAATTCGAGACTGATTCAATTTATCTTTCAAACTGCGCGCAAGCTCTCCCTGGGCTTCATCCCTATAAAAAACGGCCGAACGATACTGGGGACCTACGTCAGCTCCTTGCCTATTTAAAGTGGTAGGATCATGCGTGGCCCAAAATACCGCCAACACGGTTTCCAAATTGATTTGCTTGGGATCGAATAGCACCTGAATCACTTCTGCATGGCCGGTAGTACCTGTACAGATTGCTTCGTAGCTGGGCTTCTCTACGATACCACCTGCATATCCTGGGATTACTTTTTCTACTCCCTCCAACCGCAAAAAAACAGCCTCTGTACACCAAAAACAACCTCCCCCTAATAGAACTACTTCCAGTCCTTCTGGACAAATTAATTCGGTTTTCGGGAGCATGAGAGAATTGTTCATCGTTTTTTAATTTGAAGACTTAACGATAAAAATAACATTTAGTTTATCCCTTTGGGTCCTTTCGAGAGCTCCCTCCAAATAAATTTAGAAAGGGAATTGGGTAATTCACTTGAAGTTCTATTTTTGGTAAATGGTAAGTTCTGATTTCATTTTTTTGAAAAGCAGTACTTACCAAGCTATAGTACCACTAATCCTGTAAAAAGGATTTATAAAAAAAAATATGCAAGAACTCTTCTTGCAATTTGTAGTTTTCTACTTAAAGTTTAACCAATTCAAGAATGAACAAACAATTTCTAAAGGCAGGAATGCTGGGATTGTTGGTCGCAGGATGGCTCAGCCAAGCTGCTATGGCACAAAGTGATCCTACAGGGAAGCGTAGAGTTACGAGTACCTATGCCATTACCAATGCCACGGTATTCAAAGCTCCAGGTGATCCTGGAAGCAAAGCCACCATCCTCATCAAAGACGGAGTTATTTTAGGAGTCGGCAACTCCCTATCGCTACCCAAAGAAGCTAAAATCATCGCCGGAGATTCCCTTTTCGTTTATCCAGGCTTTATTGATGGCGCTGGAACGATGGGCATTGCCAAGCCAAAGGATGTAGAACGTCCTAAAGATTTTGTTTCCTCCAATCCTGCAGATGAGATCGCTGGGATCACTCCTTGGAGATCGGCAACAGATACCTACACTGCTGCAAGCACTCAAGTGGACGACTGGAGAAAAGCAGGATTTACACTTAGTCAGGTAGTTCCTGATGGAGGGATGCTGCCTGGTAAAACTGCTCTTGTACTACTAGGAGATGGTAAAACAAACAATTTTCTAAAGCTAAACGCTGCCCTTGCCGCCAATTACAGAAGTTCAAGAGGCATGTACCCTGCTACTCTTGCTGGTGTGATGGCCAAGTTTCGTGACATCTACCAAAACACCTCCTTGGTGCTTGACCACGAGCGACTATTCGCCTCTACGGCGGGAGTCAAAAGACCTCAGGCTACACCAACGCAATTGGCCATGATGCCGGTAGTTCAAAAACAAATCCCTGTATTATTCACCGCGGGTACAGAACTTGAAATCCGACGTGCATTGGCGCTGCAAAAAGAATTGGGATTCAAATTGATCCTTACGGGCTTGGAAAATTACGAATCAGTAATCGGCGCAATCAAGGCATCCGGCACTCCCGTACTCATCAAGTTGCAGGTACCTGACGACAAGTCTATCAAGGCCCAAAAAGCAGATGGTGTAACAGAAGCCACCAAGGCACAGTATGCCCGAGTGAAGGAATCCTACGACAAAGCACTGAAGCAAGCGGCTCAATTGGAAAAAGCCGGTATCCTTTTTGGATTCAGCACTACAGATGCCAAGGCTGCAGATGTACAGAAAAACTTGAAGACAATGATGGACAATGGATTGAGTCAAAAAGCAGCCTTGGCTGCCCTAACTACCAATCCTGCAGCTATCTTGGGCGTAAGCGGATTGGTTGGAACACTTGAAAAAGGAAAGCTAGCCAACCTAGTGTTGACTACAGATACACTATTCAAGGAAGATGCTCAAATCAAGCACGTGATTGCGGATGGCTATGTATTCGATTACGAAGTCAAAAAGAAAGCCATAAAGGCTGAAGCTACTAGCGCCAAACCTGAAGCTGCTTCCAATGCAGTTATTGTTGAGGGAGTGTGGGAATATACTTCAGAAACGCCGGCTGGAAGTTCTGGAGGAGAAATCACCTTGAAGCGTGAAAATGGCGTATTGGGTGGAACCATCACCTACGATGATCCCTCTGGATCTGGAAAGGCTTCTGCTCCGATCAAAAATGCCAGTATCAATGGCAAAGCGTTAAGCTTTGAATTTGATGTGGCTGCAGGAGGCATGAGCCTTACGGTTACGATTTCAGGAGAAATCAATGGAAAAACCATGGAAGGCTCCTTGTCTGTACCTCAAATGGGTTCCTTTCCTGTAAAAGCAAAACTTTCTTCACCTAGCCAAGCGAACTAAACATGAAAAAGCACATTTACTTACTCGCTGCGTTTTTAGGATTGGGTGTTGGAATGACCCATGCACAGATCCAAAAGGGCAGTGTACTGATAAAAAACGCGACTGTACTGACAGTCACTAAAGGGAACCTGGAATCTTCGGATGTTTTGGTTCAAAACGGAGTCATTACCCAAATTGGTAAAAATCTAACTGCTCCAGCAGGTGTTACAGCCATTGATGCTACTGGAAAATATGTGATGCCAGGCATCATCGATGCCCACTCACATGTAGGCTTGGATGTGGTCAATGAGGGCTCTGCCCCTATTACCTCCGAAATTCGAATGAAAGATGTGGTCAACCCTACCGACATCGGAATCTACAGAGCCCTTGCCGGTGGAGTGACTGTTTCCCATGCGATGCACGGTTCCGCCAATGTGGTTGGTGGTCAGAATGCCACACTAAAGCACCGTTGGGGAAGCATGGATCCTGCAGACGTCATCATGCAAGATGCTCCTCGTACGATCAAGTTTGCCCTTGGCGAAAACCCTACTCGAGTACATGGTAGAGGAAATGGCATCCAACCTCGCTCAAGAATGGGTGTGGAAGCAGTGATCCGCAATGGATTCAATGAAGCGATCCAATACAAGAAAGCTTGGGAAAAATACAACCTTGCCAAGACACAGAAAGGAAACACCCTTACTCCACCAGCCTACAGCGAACGACTGCAAACGCTTGCTGATATCTTAGATGGAAAGATCATCATCCATTGTCACTCCTACCGTGCAGATGAAATCTACATGCTCATCAATGTCATTAAGGATTTTAACATCAAAAAAGTGGTGTTTCAACATACCAACGAAGGATTCAAAGTGGCTCCAGAAATTGCAGAGTACACCATGGGAGCTTCCGTATTTGCGGATTGGTGGGCCTACAAGATGGAGGTGTACTACTCCACTGCCTACAATGCAGCCATCCTTCAGAAAAATGGAGCCATCACTTCGATCAACTCGGATTCTGCCGAACTCATTCGGCACTTATACCATGAAGCAGGAAAAACCCAGCGTTATGGAGGGTTGACCGATGAGGAAGCTTTAGCCATGATCACCATCAATCCTGCCAAGCAATTAGGTATTGAGGATAAGGTAGGATCCATTGAAGTTGGCAAGCAAGCAGATCTAGTCATCTTTGAAGGGCATCCCCTATCTTCTTATGCTGTACCCCAAATGACTTTTGTGGATGGCGTGAAGTACTTCGATCGTAAAGTAGATCGAGAGGATCAGCGTCAGTGGGTGGCCGCAACGGAGATGGTGGAACCAATCTTCTTGCGTGCTAACGAAGAGGCCCACCGCTGCATGCAGGATGTAGACAAGTACTTTGAAGCATTTCAAGGTGCATTTGCAAACGAAAAACATTAATCACCCCAAAAATTCTAAAACAAATGAAACGAATTTTAAAAAGCTTTTGCGCTGCACTTCTAGCCCTACTTCCTGTAGTGGCTGTAGCCCAAATTGATGGGGAGTTTGTAAAGCCTCGAAACGGTAAATTTTTATTGAAAAATGCCACCGTAGTAACGGTTACCAAAGGCACCCTAACCAATACCTCTGTGCTATTGGATAATGGAAAAATCATCCAAGTAGGCACCGCTATCTCCAGTGATGGAGCGGAAGTCATTGATTGCACGGGTATGTTCATCTACCCTGGAATCATCGATGGAGGTACTCGATTGGGCTTGGTGGAAGTAAGTTCTGTTCCTGAGACAGTTGATTACTCCGATGTAGGGAATGTTACTCCCAACATGCAAGCTTTGACTACCGTGAATCCCAATTCAGAAGCAATCGGTGTTACCCGCGTGTCTGGCGTGACTACAGTATTGACTGTTCCAACCGGTGGATTATTTCCAGGTACAGCTGCGCTGATCAACCTAAACGGCTACACGCCAGACCAAATGTATGGAGGCTTCAAGGCAGTTGCCATGACCTTCCCAAGCTCTGGCCGTCGTGGACGTTTTGATCGCAGATCAGAAGAAGACATCAAGAAAGATGGAGAAAAAGCCATGAAGGAAGCCAATGACATCTGGGAAAATGCAAAAAGCTACCTTGAATTGAAAAAGTCTGGAGCGGAGCTTACCTATTTCCCTGAAATGGAGCAGCTTTCTAAGGTGATTACTGGTGAACTATCGCTATTGATCGAAGTAAATTCTGCTTCAGACATCTTGAATGCCATCAAGTGGGTGGAAGGAAAGAATATCAAAGTGATTTTCACGGGGGTTGCAGAAGGCTGGCGTGTAGCGGATCAAATCGCTAAGGCGAAAATCCCTGTGGTCACTGGTCCTATCCAAGAACTACCAACTAGAGCATCTGACCGATACGATACTCCATACTCAAATGCAGGCATGCTTGCCAAGGCAGGAGTGAAAGTAGCACTTCGCACCGATGAGGAAGAAAACGTACGCAATCTGCCCTTCCATGCGGCCTTTGCTGCAGCCTATGGACTTGGAAAAGAGGAAGCACTAAAGGCAGTTACGATCAACCCTGCTGAAATCTTTGGGGTAGCAGATCAGTATGGATCTGTAGAAGCTGGAAAGCGTGCCAACCTGATTGTATCCACAGGTGATCCTTTTGAGACCAGATCGCAGATCATGCATGTGTTTATCGATGGATACCGAATCCCAATGTCCAACCGACATATCCGACTTTACCAAGAGTTTTTGGAAAGGTCTCCTGGGTTGAAAGCCAATTAAGAAGTACAGGCCATGGAAAATAACCATGGCCTTTTTTATTTCCTTGCCAAAAATTCTAACTTGAAGGTTCACCAAGAAGTTTTTCAGGAACCACCAATAACCCATGAAACAAAAACTACTTTACCTCGCTGCAGCATCCCTCCTTTCCTTGAATGTGCAGGCCCAGCAAGATGGATTTTTTACATCCAAACTCGCAGCTCAAAAGAAATTTGAGGCAGACTACCTCAAAGCGGTCAACTACGATCAATTTAAAGTTCACCTCACAGAACTCACCAAAAATCCACACATCACAGGTACCCCTGAAAATGAGTTGGTAAAAGACTACATGGTGCAAGTCATGTCGCAGGCTGGGATGGATGTGAAAGTATGGCCCTACGATGTGTATTTACCCAACCATCCAGGAAAGTCTGAACTCCAAATCATTAGCCCCGTTCAGCTTACACTTTCTCAAAAAGAAGGTGAGCTAGCAGAAGATCCTTTCTCCACAGATCCCCGACTTCACCTAGGCTTTAATGCCTTCTCCGGCAGTGGAGATGTCACAGCAGAGGTGGTATACGTGAACTACGGTACCCGTGAAGATTTCATGAAACTGGTAGAAATGGGTGTTCCACTAAAAGGAAAAGTTGCCATTGCTCGTTATGGAGGCAATTTCCGTGGCTACAAGGCCAAGTTTGCCGAGCAACAAGGAATGGTAGGATTAGTAGTGTATACCGACCCAAAGGATTCTGGATTTACCAGAGGAGACGTGTATCCAAAAGGCCCTTTTTACAACGAAACCACTATCCAACGGGGATCCATGTTGACCTTGGACTTTACGGGTGATCCCTTGACGCCAAATAGACCCGCACTTCCATTGGATGGTCCAGTAAAGGTGAAACGAGATGACCCAGCAACAGTAGATTTCCACACCATCCCCGTAACCCCAATTGGTTATGGTGCTGCCAAAGAAATTTTGAGCAGAATGAACGGCGCGGATGTGCCTGCAGCATGGCAAGGAGGACTCCCCTTTTCGTACAAATTGACTGGCGGTGCCGACTTGAAAGTGCGAGTCATGGTGGATCAAAAGCCAGAATTTATCCGTGCCAACAATGTGGTAGGTACCTTTATCGGAAAAGATCATCCCGACGAATGGATCATCCTAGGCAGCCACTACGATGCTTGGTCCTTTGGTGCTACCGACCCAAATTCAGGTACCGCGATGCTATTGACTTTTGCAGAGGCCTTGGGCGAGTTGTACAAAAATGGACAAAAGCCTTCCCGATCCATCTTGATTGGACATTGGGATGCCGAAGAGCAGGGCGTGATTGGATCTACCGAATGGGTAGAGCATTTGCGAGAAGAGCTGGGT
>JBEDEY010000037.1:0-20468 GCA_041175425.1 Bacteroidota bacterium
AAGGGCTTTTTTATCGCCCGCTCTGGTAGACCTGGAGTGGTATTGATCGACATTACCAAAAATGCGCAGGTGGAATTGAGCGAGTTTAACTACCAGCCTTGCCAAGAATTTCGCTCCTACAAAATCCATCACCCGATTGCAGACCAGGCGATCCAAGAAGCAGCAGCACTTTTAGAAAGCGCCGCACGGCCCTACCTTCTTTTTGGTCAGGGAGTGATTTTGGGAAAAGCAGAGGCGGAACTCAAGTTTTTCCTTGATAAATCTGGAATTCCCGCCGCTTCCACTTTGCTTGGCTCAGGAGCACTTTCCCAAGAGCATCCCAATTATGTAGGCAAACTGGGAATGCATGGCAATTATGCCCCCAATCTGCTGACCAACCAGTGTGATGTATTGATTGCTGTAGGCATGCGATTCGACGATCGCGTCACGGGAGATTTGTCCCGCTATGCCAAGCAGGCCAAAGTCATCCACCTTGAGTTGGATCCCGCCGAAATCAATAAAAATGTAAAAGCCGATGTCGCAATACTTGGAGATTGCAAGGAAAGTTTGAGCAAATTGACCCAAGCCATCACTGCCAAAAAGCATGACGCATGGATGGGTAAATTCCGTACGCTAGAGCAGCAAGAAAATGAGGCAGTCGTACAACATGATCTTAAACCTACAAAAGTTGGCTTGACCATGGGTGAAGTGATTCACCACATCAACCGCTACAAGGCGGACGATGCTGTGATGGTCACCGATGTGGGACAGCACCAGATGATAGCCTGGCGCTATTTTAATTACAAGAAAACCAGGACTCAAGTAACTTCAGGAGGACTTGGTACCATGGGATTTGCACTGCCAGCCGCTCTTGGTGCACAACTTCACGATTACTCTCGTCAAGTGGTATGCGTAGTGGGAGATGGAGGAATTCAGATGACGATCCAGGAACTGGGAACCATCATGCAAACCAAGGCACCTGTAAAAATTGTCCTGCTCAACAACAACTATCTCGGCATGGTACGTCAGTGGCAGCAACTATTTTTTGATAAGCGCTATTCATTTACTGAACTAGATAATCCCGACTTTATCAAGCTCGCGGAAGCCTACAGCATCAAAGCACAAAAAGTAAGTGACCGTGCTGGGCTCGCGGAAGCAGTCGAAGATATGTTTATTCACGATGGCCCCTTCTTCTTGGAAGTAGTCGTAGAAAAAGAAGACAATGTATTTCCCATGATTGCCACCGGCTCCTCGGTAGAAGAAGTTCGACTCCATTAACTGCTCCCTATGAAACGCTACACCATCTTCGTGATCACCGAAAATTTCATTGGAATCCTCAATCGGATTACCATCATTTTTACCCGCAGGGGAATCAATATCGATGCCTTGACGGCATCCGAAAGCCGTATTCCAGGAGTGCACCGTATCACCATCGAGGTGACAGTGACCGAAGAAACAGTCATCCAGCTGGTCAACCAAATCGAGAAAATCATCGATGTGATCAAGGCTTTCCATCACGAGGATACAGGCGTGGTTTACCAAGAATTGGCGTTGTACAAAATCCCAGTTTCCCGACTGGATGGGGGATTGGAAAAAATCATTCGTGACCACCATGCCAAAATCATCGCGGCAGAACCTGATTTTGTCGTGCTAGAACTCACAGGCCATAAGGAAAAAACTCGGGAGCTGCTCGAAATCCTCAAAGGATACGGCATCCTGGAGTTTGCCCGCTCTGGCCGAGTGGCGGTGGCCAAGCGCATGCTCACCATTGACTCGTATGTCAACTAAACTCAACCTAAAAATCTATTCTTAAAATTTTCGACTATGAAATTGAAATTTGGAAACGTTGAAGAAAACGTAGTAACCCGAGAGGAATTCCCTCTAGAAAAAGCAAGAGAAGTACTCAAAGACGAGGTGATCGCAGTAATTGGTTATGGGGTGCAAGGCCCAGGCCAAGCGCTCAACCTTCGTGACAACGGCTTCAAAGTGATTGTAGGCCAACGAAGTGGATCTAAGACTTGGGACAAGGCAATTGCCGACGGCTGGGTACCTGGTGAAACACTCTTTGAGATCGAGGAAGCCTGCTCTCGTGGAACTATCCTCCAATTTTTACTTTCCGATGCAGGGCAAATTGCCTTGTGGCCCACTTTGAAAAAATACTTGACTCCAGGAAAAGCGCTCTATTTTTCCCATGGATTTGGAATCACCTACAAGGAAAAAACAGGAATCATTCCTCCAGCAGATGTGGATGTGATTTTGGTGGCTCCGAAAGGATCCGGTACCTCTTTGAGAAGAATGTTTGTGGAAGGTAGAGGACTTAATTCTTCCTATGCCATCTTCCAAGACGGAACAGGCAAAGCAAAAGACCGCGTGGTGGCATTGGGTATTGGTGTTGGATCGGGCTACTTGTTTGAAACTGATTTTTACCGTGAAGTAACTTCTGATTTGACTGGAGAGCGTGGCACCTTGATGGGAGCCATCCAAGGCATATTTGCGGCACAGTACGAAGTGCTTCGCGCAAATGGCCATACTCCTTCCGAGGCATTCAACGAAACTGTCGAGGAGCTCACCCAATCTTTGATGCCGCTAGTGGCGGAAAATGGGATGGATTGGATGTATGCCAACTGCTCTACTACCGCACAGCGAGGAGCTTTGGATTGGTGGAAGCCTTTCCGCGATGCAACCAAGCCAGTTTTTGAAGCCCTCTATCAGTCTGTGAAGTCTGGAGCAGAAGCTCAAAAATCCATCGATTCCAATTCCAAACCCGACTACAGGGAAAAGCTAGAAGTGGAACTTGCTCAGCTACGCGATTCAGAAATGTGGCAGGCAGGCGCTGTGGTGCGCAAGTTGAGACCAGAGAATAATTAATTTACCCAAACCAGATCAGGTCATGAGCGAAAAGCTATGGATATTCGATACCACCCTTAGAGATGGGGAGCAAGTGCCGGGATGTCAACTCAATACCCAAGAGAAAATCATTGTTGCCAAGGCGCTTGAAGATCTTGGGGTAGACATCATCGAAGCGGGATTTCCCATTTCGAGTCCAGGAGATTTTAACTCGGTGATAGAAATTTCCAAAGCCGTTACCAATCCGATCATCTGCGCGCTTTCACGCGCGGTAGAAAAGGACATTGAGGTAGCTGGTGCAGCTCTTCAATATGCCAAGAAAGGTCGTATCCATACGGGTATTGGCGTTTCCCCGTACCACATACAGTACAAACTCCGCTCTACCCCTGATGACATCATCCAACGAGGAGTCGCTGCGGTTAAGTTTGCGAAGCGATTTGTGGAGGATGTGGAATTTTACGCCGAAGATGCCGGACGAGCTGAGGCTGATTTTCTCTGCAAAATCATCGAAGAGGTGATCAAAGCAGGAGCTACGGTAGTCAACATTCCTGATACCACTGGATATTGCTTGCCAGAACAGTACGGTGCCATCATCTCTAGCTTAAAAAACCGGGTTCCCAACATCGATCGGGCCATCATCGCTACGCACTGCCACAATGACCTAGGCATGGCTACGGCCAACACGGTAGCCGGGGTGCAGCAAGGCGCTCGCCAAGTTGAGGTGACCATCAACGGCATCGGAGAACGTGCGGGAAATACCTCTTTGGAAGAGGTGGTGATGGCCATCAAATGCCACCAATCCATCCCTGTTCACACGGAGATTGTGACCCCAAAAATCTACCACACCAGCCGACTGGTGTCCAAGTTGATGAATATGCCAGTGCAGCCCAACAAAGCCATTGTGGGTAGAAATGCATTTGCACATTCTTCAGGTATCCACCAGGATGGCGTTTTGAAGCATCGCGAAAACTACGAGATCATTGATCCCAAGGAAGTAGGTGTGGCAGAATCTACCATCGTCTTGACCGCCAGATCGGGTAGAGCCGCACTCAAGCATCACCTGGATGCCTTGGGAGTGGAACTCGAAGGAGAAGCCTTGCGGGAAGTCTACGAAGCATTTTTGGTGCTTGCAGATTCCAAACGAGATGTGGGCAGAAAAGACCTGTTGGAGTTGGTCGGTAAATACATCGACGAATCCAACTTCATCGAGTTGGAACACGTACACTACTCCTCGGACGGGGAGGCAAGGGCAGAAGTAACCCTCAAAGTAGGGAACGCGCTGCAGGTGGCCACATCAACAGGTGTAGGGCCTGTGGATGCTGTTTTGAAAGCGATTGAATCCATCGTGCAACCTCAGGTGGAGCTGGAGGAATTTCTCATCCAAGCTATGACCCAAGGAAGTGACGATGTGGCCAAGGTGCACATGCGTCTGATCAAGTCTGACAAGCCCTACTATGGCTTTGCCTCAAACCAAGACATTGTCCTCGCTTCTGCGCAAGCATTTGTCGATGCGCTCAACAAAATTCCAGTCAAAGAATACGCGACTGCATAACTATGGAAAAGAATACCTTATTTGATAAAATCTGGGATGCACACGTTGTCAAATCCGTGCCTGCTGGTCCTGATGTATTTTTTATTGACAAGCACTTTATTCACGAAGTGACCTCACCGGTTGCTTTTCTGAATTTGGAGAAAAGAGGCATCGGTGTTAAGTATCCTCACCGGACCATTGCCACCCCAGATCACAATGTGCCTACGGTAGATCAGAATCAAACCATCAAGGACAAGCTTTCCCGCATGCAGGTAGAAAAGCTGCGCGAAAATTGTGCAAAATACGGCATTGAACTTCATGACTTGGGTTCGGCCCACCATGGGATCGTACACGTCATTGGCCCAGAATTGGGAGTGACTCAGCCTGGGATGACTATTGTTTGTGGAGATTCCCATACCTCCACACACGGTGCTTTTGGAGCCATTGCCTTTGGTATTGGTACTTCTGAGGTGGAAATGGTCCTTGCCACCCAATGCATCATGCAGTCGAAGGCCAAGAAAATGCGAATTTCTGTAGAGGGTACCTTAGGCAAAGGAGTGACCTCCAAGGACATTATTCTCTACATCATTTCCAAAATATCTGCTGCTGGAGCCACAGGCTACTTTGTGGAATATGCGGGTTCAGCGATCCAAAGTTTATCCATGGAGGCGCGTATGACCATTTGCAACATGTCCATCGAGATGGGCGCACGTGGGGGGCTGATTGCCCCAGATGAAACCACCTTTGCCTACCTGAAGGGAAAACAATATGCTCCTAAGGGGGCGGATTGGGAGAAGGCAGTTGCCTATTGGAAAACTTTGAAAACCGACGATGGGGCAATTTTTGACAAGGAATTGGTTTTTGAGGCGGCAGATATCGAGCCGATGATTACCTATGGAACCAACCCAGGAATGGGTATCAAAGTATCCGGGACGATTCCATCCACCCAAGGGATGGAAGGATCCAACAAAACTTCTTACCTGAAATCACTCGACTACATGGGATTTGCTCCTGGAGAAGCGGTGAAGGGAAAGTTGGTGGATTACGTTTTTGTTGGTTCCTGCACCAACGGTCGAATCGAGGATATTCGTGCTGTAGCTGAGTTTGTAAAAGGCCATCAAAAAGCCGAAAATATCACCGCTTGGATTGTGCCAGGATCCCGTGAGGTGGAGAAAATGGCTCAAGAAGAAGGCTTGGTGAAAATCTTGGAAGATGCGGGGTTTGAACTCCGTCAGCCCGGTTGTTCCGCCTGTCTTGCCATGAATGACGATAAGATTCCTGCAGGAAAGTATGCGGTTTCTACTTCCAATCGAAATTTTGAGGGCCGTCAAGGTCCTGGAGCACGGACGATGCTTGCCTCCCCTTTGACCGTAGCTGCTGTAGCGATTACAGGCCGAATTACGGACCCCAGGGAAGTATTTCAGAATTGAAAGTACGAAGTGGCAGGTACCTGCCTGCGACAGGCAGGCGAAATACGGACATCACTACCCGCCTGCTAATTTGACCACCTTAGAACGAACAACAAATGGCTTACGATAAATTTACGATCCTAAAAAGTACGGCAGTTCCCCTGCCTACTGAAAACGTAGACACCGACCAAATCATCCCCGCTCGTTTCCTGAAGGCCACCGAGCGTGAAGGATTTGGAGACAACCTATTTCGTGATTGGCGATACGATGTAGAGGGCAACCCCAAAAAAGATTTTGTACTGAATGACTCGACCTACTCTGGAAAAATTCTGGTAGCAGGAAAAAACTTCGGTTCGGGCTCCAGCCGCGAGCATGCCGTGTGGGCGCTCTATGACTATGGGTTTCGCTGTGTGGTGTCCAGCTTTTTTGCAGATATTTTTAAGAATAACTGCCTGAATATCGGCGTCCTTCCAGTGACGATTTCAGCAGAATTTGCGGATACCCTATTTGCAGCCATTGCTGCAGACCCAACCACCACCGTGGAAATCAACCTTCCTCAGCAAACAATCACCTTGTTGGCTACAGGCGCATCTGAGTCCTTCGACATCAACGAATACAAGAAGGACAACATGCAGCATGGCTTCGATGACATTGACTACCTGATCAACATGTCCGCGGAAATAGAGGGCTTTGCAGCTTCTCGATAACAATTTGGTCTGATGAAGGCAAGAAGATTAGAGTGGATGGATACTACCTTGAGGGATGGCGAACAGACCTCAGGTGTTTCTTTTTTGCCCTCCGAAAAGCTTCATATTGCCAAGGCCCTTTTAGAAGAACTTAAAGTTGATCGCATCGAAGTGGCTTCCGCGCGTGTTTCCGCAGGTGAGCTCGAAGGAGTACAGCGCATTACCCAATGGGCATCCCAAAAAGGGTACTTGGATCGGATTGAGGTCCTCGGATTTGTTGATACCCCCATCTCGGTGGATTGGATCGTCGAAGCTGGGGCCAAGGTGATCAACCTCCTCACCAAAGGTTCCCTTAACCACCTGACCTACCAATTAAAAAAGACCCCAGCAGCACATTTCGAGGATATACAGGCAGCGATTGCCTACGCGGTACAATGCGGGCTCCAAGTCAATGTGTACCTTGAGGACTGGTCTAGCGGGATGCGAGATTCAGTAGACTACACCCTAAGTCTGATTGAGCTACTTTCCAAGCAACCGGTCCAGCGAATTATGCTGCCAGATACGCTAGGGATTCTTTCACCTTCCGAGGTGAGGACCTACCTAGAACAGGTTATTTCCAGATTTCCGGATATCCATTTTGATTTTCATGGGCACAACGACTACGATTTGGCAGTAGCCAATGCTCTGGAGGCCATTCAACTCGGGGTGTCCGGAATCCACAGTACCGTTAATGGGCTCGGAGAGCGCGCTGGAAATGTTGCTTTGGAATCACTCGTTGCGGTAGTCAAAGACTTCACTGATTTGGAAACAGGCATTCAAGAGCAGAAGATATTTCGAGTTTCCAAGTTGGTCGAGCAATTTTCTGGGCAATACATCTCGGCAAACAAGCCCGTGGTGGGGGAGAATGTCTTCACCCAAACCGCCGGAATTCATGCGGATGGAGATCAGAAAAAAAGTCTGTATTTCAACAAGCTACTTCCAGAGCGCTTTGGAAGAGAACGGAAATATGCCCTTGGTAAATCCTCTGGGAAAGCCAATATTTCAAAAAACTTGGAGGCCTTGGGAATTTCCTTGGAGCCTGATGAACTAGCACGTGTCACTCAGCGGATCATCGATTTGGGGGATAAAAAAGAGCGCGTCACCCCTGAAGATTTACCTTACATCATTTCAGACGTGTTGCAAAACACCGCCCTGAACAACCATATCCGGATCGAGGGCTACCACATGACCCAGTCCAAGGGACTGAAGCCCTCCGTCCAATTGCGACTCCAGGTACATGGCAACAGCTACGATGCTGCGGCTACAGGCGATGGACAGTACGATTCCTTTATGAATGCCCTGACTGCGATTTACACCTCGCTGCACAAAGAGCTACCCAAGCTGGTAGATTACCACGTGACGATTCCTCCAGGAGGGAAAACAGACGCCTTGGTAGAAACGGTCATTACCTGGGAGCATGGGCATCGCTTCAAAACCAAGGGGCTAGATCCCGACCAAACCGTGGCCGCCATGATGGCCACAGAAAAAATGCTTAATATCATGGATTCAATCACCACAGCACCTCAATCCACCAGTTCCCTCGTATGAAAATAAATATTGCACTCCTCCCTGGAGACGGCATAGGCCCAGAAGTTATCGCACAAGCAGTGAAGGTAGTCAATGCCATCGGCAAGAAATTCGGCCACCAGATCAGCTACCAAGAGGGTTTGGTAGGCGCCTGTGCGATCGATGCTACTGGTGATCCTTATCCAGATGCTACCCATGAAATCTGCTTGTCTGCGGATGCCGTGCTTTTTGGTGCCATTGGAGATCCCAAGTACGACAACGATCCCAAGGCCAAGGTTCGACCGGAACAAGGCCTGCTTCGCATGCGACAGAAATTAGGTTTGTTTGCCAATGTGCGCCCTACTTTTACCTTTCCTTCCTTAGTACACAAATCTCCATTGAAGCTCGATCGAGTGGATGGGGTAGATTTGGTATTCTTCAGAGAGCTTACTGGAGGTATCTATTTTGGAGAGCCTAGAGGAAGAAACGAGCAGGGCACGAAGGCCTTTGATACCAATGTCTACAGCAAAGAGGAGATTGTGCGTTTGGCACGAATGGGTTTTGAAGCTGCGCAAAAGCGTAGAAAATTACTGACTTGCGTGGACAAGGCCAACGTGATGGCGACCTCGAGATTGTGGAGGGAAACCGTCCAAGAATTGGCGCCTGAGTATCCCGATGTAAAAGTGGAGTATGAATTTGTAGATGCCGTGGCGATGCGACTGATTCAGTGGCCCAAGGCCTACGACGTGTTGATCACTGAGAATCTCTTTGGCGATATTTTGACGGACGAGGCCTCGGTGATCTCTGGATCCATGGGCTTGATGCCTTCAGCCTCCTTGGGAGCCAAGGTGAAGCTATTTGAACCCATTCACGGTTCCTATCCTCAGGCGGCAGGCAAGGACATTGCCAATCCGCTGGGCACCATTCTCTCTGCATCCATGCTATTCGATTACGCATTTGGATTGGCAGTTGAAGCCAAATTGATCAGCGAGGTAGTCAATCAATCCTTGGCCGAAGGAATCGTCACCGAAGACATCGCCGAAGGTGGGAAAGCCTACAAAACTTCCGAACTAGGCGACTGGCTTGCAGCACGGATTCTGAGTTAGGCTTTTAAACTAAAAAACCACCTGGCAAGGTGGTTTTTTAGTTTAAAAGCTGTTCCAATTGAAAAATTAATTCTTCTAGGTCTTCGGAAAGGATGGACCACACAATCTCATAGTCAATTCCAAAATAGTCGTGAACAATTCGATTCCGAAACCCTCTTAATTTTTTCCATTCGATTTGAGGATTTTCTAATCTAAAATCTTCGTCAATTCGAAGGGAAGCTTCTCCAATAATTTCAAAATTCCGAACCACTGCATCAATGGTTTTGTCATCAGTCAAGAAATCCTCAAATGACAAACCATTGGTGTATTTTAGGATTTTCTCTGCTGCTTCCTTCATGTCCAAGAGCAGCAAATTACTGGATCTCTTAGACATAGATTAACTCTTCTTTGATTTGTTCAAGATACCTAGGCTTAATTCCATTCTTGGATACCAAATCCACTTTGATGCCGAGCAAGTCCTCTAGTTCATCGCCTAGTTCAATAAACTCTGATCCTACTCGACTATGAAATTCTACGAGCAGGTCCAGGTCGCTAGTTGCGCTTTGTTCATTGCGCGCATAAGAACCAAAAATCGCTAATTCCTTGATGGGGTATTTCTGGAATAGGGATTTTTTGTGATCCAATAACCTGTTTTTTATCGCTGTAACTTGGTTCATGATGCGCTGTATTGAAATGCTGTAGAGCTGAATTTGAGCCAATTGGAGGCTACTCCTTGAACAATCTACTGAAATATACCTATTTTTCACCCGTAATCATGCAGTCCAAACCCTTCTCCTACCTTTTTTCGATTTCCTACTTTGGGGCACGCTTCAAAGGATGGGCCAAGCAGCCCGAGCAGGCCACGGTGGAGGGAAAGCTGGAGCGTGTGCTTCGATTTGTTTTAGAAGATCGGAGTTTTACCCTGATCGGATCCAGCCGAACAGACTCTGGTGTGAGCTGTCGCAAAGGCTATGTGCAGCTTTTTGTGGAGCAAGAAATAGCCTTTGAGGACCTGCTCCAGACCATCAATGCCCACCTTGGAGGAGAGATCCGCTTGGAGGCCGTGCAGGAAGTGCCTAGGGAATTCAACCTGATCCAATCTGTTCACCAAAAAACCTACCGCTATTTCTTTGCCCAGCCAGATAGATTCCATCCTTTTGCCTCTTCCTTTGTTTCGGCGGTTCCTTTTGCCAATACCCTAACTCAGATGCAGGAAAATGGGCAGTTTTTTGTAGGCAGGCACAACTTCAAGGCCTTTTGCCAGCCCTCCGCCACCAAGTTGAGCTACGAACGGGAGGTAGAATCTCTATCGGTGTTTGAAGTTCGGGACATACCCTCCAGCTTTGCACCGTCCCAAGTATTTGCAGTTGAGATAGTAGGGAATGGGTTTTTGCATCACCAGGTGCGCAAGATGGTGTATGCCTTATGGAACTGGAACGCAGACCAAATCCAAGAGCGCCTCCAAAGTCCTGAAAAGGAATGGCCTGCTGTGCCTACTGCGCCTGCGCAGGGATTGGTACTTTGGGATACGGTCCTGAAGTTGGAGTAAAAATCAAAGCGACAGCTCCATCACATCGTCGTCCATCACGTACCCCGACCCAATGTCGTTGACCTCCTGCCGAATGGTCACAAAGCCTAGGGCTCGGTAAAAATCAATGGCCTTTTTATTGTACTTGTTTACATTCAAAACTAGGCTTTTTTGTCCAGCTTCGCGTGCTCTTTTGGCTACTTCCAAAAGCAGTGCTTTTCCTACCCCTTTTCCTTGGCTGCTGGGGAGTAGGTACAACTTGTGTAGTTTGGACATGCTGCCGGCAAGGTGATTGAGTTCGTAACCAGCAAATCCAATCGCTGCCCCATCTTCCTCGGCAACCAAAAAACCATGCCCCTTTTCCACTTGCGATTCGAGCATCTTCAGGTCATACATCCAATTGAGCATGTAGGCGATCTGCTCCGAGCTCAATATGCCCGCAAAGGTCGATGGCCAGGTTTGATGCGCAATCCCTTGGATCAGAATCAGCTCTTCTTTGGCCAGGAGTCTTAGGTTTATCATAGGTTGAGATTAAAGCCTTTTTTTTAGGCGATGTACCTTCAGCAGGCAAGTTTAAAATGCAATCAATTCCTGCAACTTCACCTTAAATCGATCTACCGGCAGGAATTGCTTTTCCAGATTGGGAGCGAAGGGTACCGGGGTATCCAAACTCCCTTCCCGCATTACGGGAGCGTCGAGCGAGGAGAAGCAATGTTCCGAAATCCAAGCGCAGATCTCCGCGCCAATACCGCCAGTGAGGGTATCTTCGTGTAGGAAGATTACTTTTCCTGTCTTTTTTACCGTTGCTGCTACCGCCTCCTGATCCCAAGGGAGTAGCGTGCGCAAGTCTAGAATATCGGCCGAGATGCCGAGTTCTTCTACCGCTTTCAGAGCCCAATGTACGCCCATTCCGTAGGTGATAATGGAAGCCTGTGTTCCAGTAGCAGCTAATGCAGCTTTCCCAACTTCCACCGTGTAGTAGCTATCAGACACAGGTCCAGAGATGGAGCGATACAACATTTTGTGTTCAAAATACAGGTAAGGATTGGGGTCCTCCAAGGCTGCATTGAGGAGGCCTTTGGCATCGTGGGGATTGGAGGGATACACTATTTTTAGCCCTGGCGTATGGAAAAACCAAGCTTCGTTGGATTGGGAATGAAAAGGTCCCGCAGCGGTACCTGCGCCTGTAGGCATGCGAATCACTACATCTGCATTTTGGCCCCATCGGTAGTGAATCTTGGCGAGGTTGTTTACAATTTGGTTGAAGCCTACGCTCACAAAGTCGGCAAACTGCATTTCCACCATGGCCTTGAAGCCTTTGATCGAAAGGCCTAGCCCTGCGCCAATGATGGCACTTTCACAAAGCGGGGTGTTGCGGACTCTTTCTCCTCCAAATTGGGCTTTGAACCCATCCGTGATTTTAAATACCCCTCCATATTCTCCAATGTCTTGTCCCATCAGGACCAGGTTGGGGTACTTTTCCATGGACTCTCGCAATCCATCGCTGATCCCGTCGATAAAGCGCTTTTCTGTAACGGCGCCGCTCGGTTCTATGACGGTTTGCGTAAAGGGAGCATACACATCGCTCAATTCCTTTTCCATTTGTGCCTGTACAGCTTCTTCTGCAAAGGCTATTTCTAGAGCGTCGTTAATGCTCTTTTTCACGCGTTGGTTGATCTTCTCCTGTTCTTCTGGGGTAAGTACTCCTTCGGAAATTAGGTAGTCTTCGTAGCGGTCCACCGGATCTAGCTGGGACCATTCCTCCATCAAAAACTTAGGAACATACTTGGTGCCTGATGCTTCCTCGTGGCCGCGCATGCGGAAGGTAATTGCCTCGACAAGCACCGGTCTGGGATTTTCCCGCAGGTCTTCGGCAAGTCGTAAAATGATGTCGTACACTTCAAGTACGTTGTTGCCTTGGATGCGTACGGCTTCCATACCGTAGCCAGGACCTTTTTCAGTGAAGTATTGAAAAGCAAACTGCTCCTCGCTTGGAGTGGAAAGTCCGTAGCCATTGTGTTCCACCACAAAAATCACGGGCAATTTCCATACTGCCGCCACATTTAATCCTTCGTGGAAATCCCCTTCGGAGCTTGCTCCGTCTCCGGAAAATACCAAGGCCACCTTTTTCTCTCCCGCAAGGGTATGTGCCAAACCGATGCCATCGGCAATAGCCAGCTGAGGTCCCAAGTGAGAAATCATGCCTACCACATGATGTTCGATGCTGCCAAAGTGGAAGGAGCGATCTCGGCCCTTGGTAAATCCCAATTCTTTACCTTGAAACTGTGCAAATAGGCGCTCCAAAGGCATGTTTCTACCCGTGAAAATGCCCAAATTGCGGTGCATGGGAAGGATAAATTCATCGGGAGCAAGGGCATTTACAGCCCCAATCGAAATCGCTTCCTGTCCCCATCCGCTAAACCACTTGGAGATCCTGCCTTGGCGAAGGAGAATCAACATTTTTTCTTCGATTCTCCGAGGCACAAGTAGGGATTCGTACAACTTCAGTAGGGTGGCGTCCGAATAATTTTTTCGGTCAAAAGTTAATTTTTGGGCGTTGGGGGCGGTGAATTCCATTATGGGGTAATTTTCGAACCTAAGGTACGGCAAGGGAACAAATCCCCCAAGGGTTTTGTGCGGTAGTCGGTTGGAAGGGGAAAGATTGCCTAGAAAAGCGACTCTCCTGCATGCCCCCGACTTTCATCGAGGGCTAAAAATAAATGCAAGGAGTTAAAAAATTTTGCTGTATGCGACGAAATTAGGTAATACTAGACCCCTACTTTCAATCTTAGCATTAAGGTTAGTTTATCAATGTGTTAAGAAGGACTGCGTAGCGGGTTAAAAAGTTGGAACTCGAAATCAGGGCCTGCTTCAAAATATGCTTTTTCAAGCCTTTTTACCTACCTTCGCCTTCCTAAACCGAAGCAAATTCTGTGAAAGCGAGAACATTAAAAAAGGATAAAGTCAACATCATCACGATGGGCTGCTCCAAAAACCTGGTGGATTCTGAGGTCCTCCTCACCCAACTCAAGGGCAATGGCATCGATGCCAGCCACGAGTCCGACCGCCAGGACAACAACATCATCATCATCAATACCTGCGGATTTATAGACAATGCCAAGCAGGAATCTATCGATACGATTTTACAGTATGTGGATGCCAAAGAAAAAGGGTTGGTAGACAAGGTGTATGTGACGGGTTGCCTTTCACAGCGCTACAAAGATGACCTGGAGCAGGAGATTCCTCAGGTAGATGCATTTTTTGGTACCCGGGACCTGCCAGCCATTCTAAAAAAATTCAAGGCAGATTACAAGCATGAACTGGTAGGAGAGCGTCTGCTCACCCATGCCAGTCACTATGCCTACATGAAAATATCCGAGGGTTGTGATCGCCCTTGTTCCTTCTGTGCGATCCCGCTGATGCGTGGAGGGCACTTGTCTCGCCCCATTGAAGAGCTAGTGAAGGAAGCCCAGCATCAGGCCGCCAATGGCACGAAGGAGTTGCTTCTGATTGCACAGGACTCCACCTATTATGGGTTGGATTTATACAAAAAGAGAAACTTAGCCGAACTCCTACGCAAGCTTTCGGATGTGGAGGGGATCGACTGGATTCGCCTGCATTATGCCTATCCAACTGGGTTTCCGATGGATGTGATTGAGGTCATGAAGGAGCGTCCTAACATTTGCAAGTATTTAGATATTCCCCTGCAACACGGATCGACGGATGTGTTGAAGGCCATGCGCCGAGGCACTACCCGCGAGAAGCAAGAGGAATTGATCCATAGCATTCGTGACCTGATCCCAGAGATCGCGATCCGTACCACCTTGATTGCCGGGCATCCAGGTGAGGGAGAACGGGAGTTTCAAGAAATGGTAGACTTTGTAGAGCGCATGAAGTTTGAGCGTCTTGGTGTATTTACCTACTCCCATGAAGAGAATACGCATGCCTTTGGGATGGAAGATAAATTGTCCCAAGAAGAAAAGCAGTCCCGTGCCAACCAGCTGATGGAAGTGCAGGAGCAGATCAGTTACGACCTCAACCAGCAGAAAATCGGCAAGACTTTTAAGGTCTTGATTGACAAGAAGGAGGGAGGCCATTTTGTTGGCCGAACCGAGTTTGATTCCGTAGAGGTGGACAACGAGGTACTCATTGATGCGGCCACCCACTACTGCCGTGTAGGGGACTTTGTGCAGGCCAAAGTGGTGGATGCTACCGAGTTTGATCTCTACGCGACCGTAGAGGAGTAGTTTTCTTACCTGTATTGGAGTAATTCTCTGCCTTTCTGTAACATTTCAGGCAGAGATGCTCAGTTATCGATTACATAAGAATTTTGAATGAACTTTTGGGCTAGCTGCGCGTTAGGGAATTAGTAGTTGACTAACCTTATTCCACTCATGAAGTCTTTAGTCATTCTGTTTTTAGGGATTTCCTTACTGACTGTAAGTAGCCAAGCAATTGGGCAGAACTATTTTTATTTTGGCAACACCAATTTGGTGGGAACAGGCCCCATGCTGGGGGATAAAAAAAGTGGCTCTTGGAAAGTGTACCAACGAAAGCAGGTAGAAGAGAATCCTCGGGTCGCTACTTATGCAGTGCCGCAGGCTGAAGCGGAGCAATTTTTTGATCTTCGCGTTCCCTTCTATAGACTTGATATGCAAGAAAATCTGGTGGATGGGGTGATGGAAGAATTTTACCCAGGTGGACAAGTCAAAAAGCTAGTCAACTACAAGGCAGGAAAATTAGAAGGTGATTTTTTTGAATTCAATGAAGAGGGAGAGCTGCTCTTGTCAGGCAGTTACGAACTGGGGAAGCGCAGCGGAGAATGGGTGGTCTACCGAAGTGACGGAACCAAAAAATCGGAATATACCTACAGCAACAATCTATTGGAGGAATTTGCACTCAGCTACTATCCTTCAGGACAACTTGCAGAGCGAATTCCTTTTGAGCAAGGAGTAGTAAATGGCCTGTATGAGTCATTTTTTCCAGATGGGAGGTTGCAACAGTCCCTTGTATTTGTGGATGGTTTGGAAGGTGGGCCCTTGAAACAATTCTATGCAGACGGGACTTTAGCTCTCTCTTGTTCCTTTAGCAAAGGACTACTGGATGGAAATTGGGAGAAGTATTCGCCAACGGGTCAGCTCGAGACGCGAGGTGGGTACAGTAAAGGAGAGCGAGACGGAGCTTGGAGAGAACCATATCCTGAGGTTGCTGGATTTTTTTGGGTAGGGAAGTACGAAAAAGATAAAAAAGAAGGGATTTGGGAGGTTCAAAATTCCACAGGATTCGTACATCAAGAAGAAATCTTTCAATCAGGTTCCCTGGTGGAAATCAGTGAATTTACTGCAGAAACTGGCTTGGTGTTAGATGCTGGTCGCTTGGAAAAGGGAGATGGAAAGCGGTACTTTTTTGACGCTGCGGGCAACCGACTGGAGAAAGGGCGCTATGCCAATGGGCAGCGAACAGGGATCTGGTACACCTATTTTCCGAGCACCAACTTAGTGGCCAGTTCAGGAAGCTATGTTGCAAATAAAAAGAAAGGTACTTGGAAGTATTACGACATCAATAGCCAGTTGATTAGTGAGGAGATTATTCCTGCAAGCAGGGAGGCAGAATCCATAGATCGCTCGGGCAAGACGTCAACTTCTCCTCAAGGAAGAACCAGATCGTATATGCCGCAGCAAAATTCAAATGGCGTCGTGGTGCCTCAATTTAGAATTTTGACCCCAGATGGCGGGGTGGGCTTCACGGGTCCCGGAATGTTTCAGTTGGGGAATTGATGTACTAGAAATACGATAGAAATAGAAAAGAAATAGCCCGAGCGAGTTCGGGGAAATAGTCAAAAAAAGAAATACGGTGGAGAAACAATAGAAATAGACTCCGCTTCGCTCCGTGAAATAGGTTGAAATATGATTTTGGTGTATTTCACCGAGCTTGCCTGCCTTCCGCAGGCAGGCTCGGTTTATTTCTAGTGTATTTCCATCGTATTTCCATCGTATTTCCATTCTATTTCCGTATCCTTTTTCCCAAATGATTCTTTCCTAGTAACTTCGTCACAAAATCCCAGTTAAATGACCCTGATCGAAGTTACTACCCCTGCACATCAACTCGAATTTATCGAAATGGCGGTGCAGTTGTATCGCAACGAGAAAAGCTGGATACGCCCCATAGATCAGGATATTGAAGGGCTTTTTCATGCGGAGACCAACAAGCTATTTCGCAATGGAGCCAAAGCCAAACGCTGGTTGCTCCAAGACGATTCAGGCAAGACCATCGGGCGAATTGCAGCTTTTATCAATCCCAAAATGAAGGAAAAGCAAGCCACGGGTGGCGTCGGCTTTTTTGAGTGCATCCAAAATCAGGAAGCTGCCTTTTTGCTTTTCGATCAAGCCAAAGATTGGCTCCAAAGCGAAGGCATGGAGGCCATGGATGGGCCGATCAACTTTGGGGAGCGTGACAAGTGGTGGGGGCTGCTCGTAGATGGGTATTCTGAACCCAACTACAACATGCCCTGGAACTTTGCCTATTACCAGGAGTTTTTTGAGAACTATGGCTTTCAGCTCTATTTCAAGCAATTCACTTATGCTCGAAACGTGCAGGATGTCGGCTTTGATCAAAAAATGTTCCAGCGTGCCGAGGTGATCTTGTCCAATAAGGACTACAGCTTTCGCTACATCCAAGGCAAGGAACTCCAAGAAAAGGCACCCGAATACTTCATGACTGTGTATAACAAGGCTTGGGCGAGACACCTAGGCAAATCCATCGCCCTGAAAGAAGCGCAGCTGATGTTTGGCAAAATGAAGCCCATTCTTGATCCACGGCTTATTTACTTCGCCTTTTACAAAGGGGAGCCAGTTGGGTTTTTTATTCAGATCCCTGAGATCAATCAGATTTTCAAGCATGTGAATGGCAAAATGGACCTGATTGGGAAACTTAAATTTCTCTGGTACAAGACCTTTTTTCCACCCAATAAAATGCTCGGCTTGGTCTTTGGTGTGGTACCAGAGCATCAAGGCAAAGGAGTAGAAAGTGCCATCGTCATCAGCTACGACAAGATGAGTGGAAAGTCTTCTTTTCCCTACAAAACCATCGAGATGAACTGGATTGGTGATTTCAATCCCAAGATGATGCGGGTATGCGAGCAATTGCTTGCCAAAATCTACAAGACCCACCACACCTACCGCTTCCTTTTTGACCGCGAAAAACCTTTCGAAAGACACCCTATTTTTGACTAAATAA
Source organism: Bacteroidota bacterium (assembly GCA_041175425.1). GTDB lineage: Bacteria > Bacteroidota > Bacteroidia > Cytophagales > Cyclobacteriaceae > Algoriphagus. The sequence continues at coordinate 17,847 of JBEDEY010000037.1, forward strand.
TAGAGAGGTATGTCCAATGCCCTCGAATTGAATACTCACAACTAGTAAAGAATTCCAACCAAAATAAAATGAAAAAGTACAACGTAACTGGCATCGGAAATGCCTTAGTAGACATTGAGTTTAAGGTGACCGACCAGTTTTTTGCGGACAATGGGGTAGAGAAAGGCCTTATGACCCTTGTGGATGAGGAGCGTCAAAACCACCTCATGCAAGTCATTCACCATGCGGAAGCAAAAAAGCAAGCAGGTGGATCCGCAGCCAATTCCGTGGTGGCAGTAAGTCAGTTTGGAGGCAAATCCTTCTATTGCTTCCGTGTAGCCAATGACGAATTGGGTCACTTTTACCTACAGGATTTGATCGATTCTGGAGTGGATATTGCCTTGACCTCTGCGCAACTTGAGACAGGGGTAACAGGCAAGTGCCTCGTGATGGTGACCGAAGATTCGGAGCGAACCATGAATACCTTTTTGGGGATCACACAGAATTTTTCCAGCCAAGATGTGCACGATGCAGCGATCCAAGATTCCAGCTACCTCTTTATCGAAGGCTACTTGGTGACCTCTCCAAATGGGAAGGAAGCCATGCTTCATGCCAAGAAGTTAGCCGAGGCAGCAGGAACGAAAGTGGCGTTGACCTTCTCGGATCCTGCGATGGTGAAATACTTCAAGGCCAACTTTGATGATGTGATTGGGCCAAGCGTAGATCTTCTTTTTGCCAACGAAGAAGAAGCCATGCTGTATACTGGAAAGGATAATTTGGCCGAGGCGCGTGAGGAAATGAAAAAGGCAGCCAAGCATTTTGTGATCACGATGGGAAAAAATGGAGCCATGATTTTTGATGGAGATACCTTTATCGATATCGAGCCTTATCCTACTACAGCCATCGACAGCAACGGGGCTGGAGACATGTTTGCAGGTGCGTTCTTGTATGGAATCACCAACGGGCATTCTTATGCAGAAAGTGGAAAGCTAGCCTCTATGGCCAGTTCGCGCATCGTAAGCCAGTTTGGGCCACGCCTGAAGTGGCACGAGGCAAAGGAGATTTTGACTAGGCTAAAGCCCTAATTCGAAAGAGAAACAGGAATAGATGCTATTCACGAAAAAAGCGGTTAAGTAATCATCACTTAACCGCTTTTTCATGACTTAATGTAAAATGTCGTGTCAATGTCGTCTCGGGTTTTACATTAAAAATCACATGACGATTACCTTTGTAACATGGATTTAGGTGAAAAAATAAAAGGCGCTCGTTCAGCAAAAGGAATGACACAAAAAGAACTGGCAGATAAGACAGGACTTTCAGAACGGACAATTCAACGAATTGAGAATCACGAAGTAGAGCCTTCAGGTTACTCACTAAGTAAAATCTCTGATGTTTTAAAGTTTGATTGCACGCAAGAAAAACTACGCATCATGAAAAGAAGAAACCAAGTCCTATATGTTATTTTAATAATTTGGACACTTGCCTTGATTTTTAATGTGTTCTTTACCTCGTTTGATTTTGCTTCACGTTGGTGGGAATTATTGATCTGGGCATTTACTTTAATCAGTGTGGCAACAGGGCAGATTTACATTCCATATCGAAAAAAAAAGGCGAACAAAAATTAGTTCTAGATGTGGCATTTGTCAGTTTGGGGAAGGTCCCCTTTTTTTCTTTTGCTTCGCTTTTTTAAGTAATTTGCCTTTTGTTATATGAGAATTGAATAAAACTAGTCAGCTTAATGTTCGAAATCTTAAAAAGAGCATTTATCCCCAAAAACTTTAGTCCAAAACATTCCGTACTTAATTCAATAAATTATTACCTAACCTTTTTTACTATGAAAAAAATTCTTCTGTTGAGTCTCCTCCTTGGATGGATAATCCTTCCTCTGGCTGCTCAAACAAAAATCGAATTCAAGGAATTTACCTTGGACAATGGGCTACATGTCATCATGCACCAGGACAATACCACACCAATCGTGGTGACCTCTGTGCTCTACCATGTAGGCTCCAAAAATGAAAACCCAGAGCGTACGGGATTTGCTCACTTTTTTGAGCATTTGATGTTTGAAGGTTCTGAGAACATTGACCGCGGTCAGTACATGAACATTATTCAGAGCAGAGGTGGAACGCTCAATGCCTACACTTCCAACGACATCACTTACTACTACGAGTTGCTTCCTTCCAATGAATTGGATTTGGCATTGTACATGGAAAGTGAGCGCATGCTCCACTCCAAGGTGGATTTGACTGGGGTAGAGACCCAGCGTGAAGTAGTGAAGGAAGAGCGCAGACAGCGTTACGAAAACCAGCCTTACGGCACCATTCTTCCCGAAACACTTAAGAGAGCTTACACCACGCATCCGTACCAGTGGGCTCCGATTGGTTCCATGGACCACCTGAATGCAGCGACCATCGAAGAGTTTCAGCAGTTTTACAAAGACTTTTATGTGCCAAATAATGCTACGTTGACAATCGCAGGTGACCTCGATTACGCCAAAACTGAAGCAATGGTACGCAAGTACTTCTCTGAAATCCCAAAGGGTACTAAGCCTGTTTACCGTCCTAAAATCACCGAACCTAAGAAAACAGCTGAGGTTCGCGACATCATTTACGACAACATTCAGATTCCTGCGGTGATTCAGGC
>JBEDEY010000038.1:0-6516 GCA_041175425.1 Bacteroidota bacterium
AAATAAGGCGCTTAATTCCGCACAGCAATTGGCATATTTGGTTCCTGAGTTGAAAAATCTAGACTATTTTCTTTTAGTTCAAGATGAAACGGAACAGATGGATTTGAGTAATTTTATGGAAAAGCTTTCGCAAAACCCCTTGGTACAAAGCATTGTTCGAATTGATATTTCAAAGCTAAAATCAAAAGAAAACCTATTAACTTATTAATACCCTATGTCTCAATTACCTTTTAAAAAGACAAAAATTTTAGCCACCATTGGCCCTGCTTCGAATTCTTACGAAATGATCAAAAGCTTGGCTTTTGCTGGAGCGAATGTTTTTAGACTCAATTTTTCCCATGGTTCCCATGAGGTACACAAGGAAGTTCTTGAGACTATCCGAAAAGTAAATCAGGAGATGAACTGTCATCTAGGGATTTTGCAGGATTTGCAAGGACCGAAAATCCGCGTAGGAGAGGTTGAAAACAATGGGGTAGAAATTATTCCAGGAAATAAAATCACCATTACTTCTGATCCAGTAATTGGTACGGCTTCCTTAGTGAGTACCGTTTACAAAAATCTTCCACAAGATGTTCAAGAAGGGGAGCATATTTTGATCGATGATGGCAACTTGGAGTTGATTGTCAACGATACCGATGGTAAAAATGTGAATTGTACTGTTTTGCATGGTGGAATTCTAAAATCAAGAAAGGGAATCAATCTTCCAAATACCAAGGTTTCCGCTCCCTCACTGACTGAAAAAGACCTAGAGGACCTAGAGTTTGGATTGGCCAATGATGTGGATTGGATCGCCTTGTCGTTTGTGCGTTCCGCTGAGGACATCACAGATTTGCGTGAGCGAATTAAAAAAGCAGGCAAGGATTGTAAAATTGTTGCCAAAATTGAAAAGCCAGAAGCGCTAGAAAATATTGATGCCATCATTGAAGCTACCGATGCTATCATGGTTGCTCGCGGAGATCTAGGGGTAGAAGTTCCCATGGAAATCGTACCACTTTGGCAAAAGAAGATGGTAGAAAAGTGCAAGCAAGCCTGTAAGCCAGTGATCATTGCTACCCAAATGATGGAAAGCATGATTCAAAATCCACGCCCTACGCGTGCAGAAACCAATGATGTGGCGAACGCTGTTTTGGATGGAGCTGATGCCGTGATGCTATCCGCAGAAACTGCTTCTGGAAAGTATCCAATCAATGCAGTAAAGGCGATGACCAGCATCATTACCTATTTGGAGGAAAATGCAGAAGTCTACCACAACCTGTACAAAATACCAGAGGAGGATGCTACCTTTTTGAGTAACAACCTGATTCTGATGGCGGCTAGACTTTCTAGAAATGTGAAAGCAAAAGCCATTGTAGGCATTACTTCTTCAGGATTTACTGGGTTCCGATTGGCATCTCACCGTCCACTCTCCAATATTTTCGTGTTTACGAGAAACCAGAAATTACTCACGCAGTTATCATTGGTTTGGGGTGTTCGTGCTTACTATTACGAAGGCCAGGCCTCTACAGATGGCGTATTTGCGGATATTGAGGCCATTTTGAAGCGTGATGGACATGTACACGAAGGAGAAGTGATCGTCAATACAGGAAGCATGCCGCTGAGCCAAAAAGGAAAGACCAACATGCTGAAAGTGCATGTGGTAGGGTAATTCCTTCAGGCTTTTCCATAAAGCACAAAAAAAGGAGAAACATGAGTTTCTCCTTTTTTTGTGCTTGAAATCAAGGACCTTGATTTCTTATTCTCCGGTTATCCGTTTATATAACGCCAAACCTAGAGATAAAGGTTTGAGGTTCAATAAAATAGGCTGTGGACCGTTGACTGCGGTCTGTTAACGATTATCCGCAGTTTTAAATAAACATGCTGAACAACCAGCATGATTGCGGATAATCAGATTTTATTTTTTGATTACCGAAAAGTCGAAGGTTTCGAGGAACTTGGTGGTAAAGTTACCTGCCTTAAATTGTTCGTCTTCTAACAAGGCGATATGGAATGGAATGGTGGTTTTGATGCCATCAATCACAAACTCCTCCAGAGCGCGCTTCATCCGTACAATAACTTCTTCTCTTGTTTGTCCGCTCACGATCAGTTTGGCGATCATGGAATCGTAATTTGGAGGGATGACATAACCTGCATATACATGCGAGTCTACCCGTACCCCACGTCCGCCAGGAATATGGAGATTTAGAATTTTGCCTGGACTAGGTCGGAAGCCATTGGCTGGATCTTCCGCATTGATGCGGCATTCCATCGCGAATAACTTCGGGTAGTAATTTCTGCCAGAAATAGTCTCACCTGCGGCTACTTTTATTTGTTCTTTGATTAGGTCAAAGTCTGTTACTTCTTCGGTGATGGGATGCTCTACCTGAATTCGGGTATTCATCTCCATAAAATAGAAGTTGCGGTTTTTGTCGACCAAAAACTCGATGGTGCCTGCTCCTTCATAACCAATGGCTTCAGCGCCTTTGATGGCCGCTTTGCCCATGGCATCCCGAAGTTCATCCGTGATAAAAGGGGAGGGGGTTTCTTCTACGAGCTTCTGATGTCTCCGTTGAATGGAACAGTCGCGCTCCGAAAGGTGACATGCCTTGCCAGTTCTGTCTCCAACAATTTGAATTTCAATGTGTCTCGGCTCCTCTACAAATTTTTCCAAATAGAGGCCATCGTTGCCAAAAGAAGCACTGGATTCCATTTTGGCATCGTCCCATGCCTTTTTAAATTCACTGTCTTCGCGTACGATGCGCATTCCTTTGCCTCCTCCACCAGCGGTGGCTTTGAGGATCACAGGGTAGCCCATCTCCTTGGCAATGACTAAACCTTGTTCGATGGAGTCAAGCAAGCCTTCAGAACCCGGAATGGTAGGAACTCCTGCCGCTTTCATGGTTGCTTTTGCAGTGGCTTTGTCTCCCATTTTGGCAATCATGTCTGGGGAGGCCCCGATAAACTTGATGCCGTACTCTTCACAGACTCTTGAAAATTCCTCGTTTTCAGAGAGGAAACCATAGCCTGGATGGATGGCGTCTGCATTTGTAATTTCTGCAGCAGCAATGATCCGCGTGATATTCAAATAGGACTCGCGGCTTGGAGCGGGTCCAATACAAACTGCTTCATCTGCAAATCGAACGTGAAGGCTATCCTTATCTGCTGTAGAATAAACGGCTACAGTTTTGATTCCCATCTCCTTACAGGTACGAATTACCCGAAGGGCGATTTCACCACGGTTGGCAATTAATATTTTCTTAAACACGTTTTTTTTGATTTAGTGCAAAAATCAACCTGCTGGATCTACTAGGAAAAGAGGCTGGTCGTATTCTACCGGGCTTGCATTAGCCACAAGAATTTTTACGATTTTACCTGAGATTTCTGATTCAATTTCATTGAATAGCTTCATTGCCTCAATGATGCAGACTGTTTTCCCCGCGCTGATTGAGCCACCTTCGGTTACGAAAGGTGCGGCATCAGGACTTGCAGTTAGGTAGAAGGTACCAATCATTGGTGACTTGATTTCTACCAAATTGGAACTTGGTGCAGGACTTGGCGCAGCTGCAATTGGTGCAGCAGCTACAGGAGCTGGTGCCGGTGCTGGTGCTGCAGCAAATACCTGTGGTGCAGGCGCAGCCGTAGCAGCATCTGCGTATTTTTTTACGGAAAGCTCAAATTCCTCTGTCTTGATTTTTACTTCAGCAAGGCCGGTATTTGAGATATAGTCAATTAAATCTTGAATTTCTTTAGGTTTCATAGCGTTCTTTTTTTGTTCCATGAGTTGGAGCAGTTAGGAGTTGTACTAATTCAAAAAGGACTGGTAATTTACTAGAATTCGAGAGATTTAAACTACTTATTTCACTCTTTCTGAGTAAGAACCATCACGGGTGTCTACCTTGATGAGGGTGTCTTGTTCCACAAAAAGTGGCACCATCACGGTAGCTCCTGTTTCCACTGTGGCCGGCTTTAGGGCATTGGTGGCAGTGTCTCCTTTGATGCCTGGTTCAGTGTAGGTGATCATCAATTCTACGAATGGAGGAAGTTCTACCGAAAGCGGAGTTTCATGTTCCGCATGAACTAGGATATCCACAAGCTGACCATCTTTCAAAAGGTTTGAACGTTCAATTAAACGCTCCTCCAGAGAAATCTGCTCAAAATTGTCTGTATCCATGAAGTTGTAACCAAGATCATCTTTGTAGAGAAACTGGTGAGCTCTTTTTTCAACGCGTGCAGTAGTTACTTTTTCTCCAGCATTGAAGGTTTTTTCAAGGGTTTTTCCAGTTCGTAAGCTTTTCATTTTCGTACGAACAAAGGCTGCGCCTTTACCCGGTTTCACGTGTTGAAACTCGACAATGGAAAAGATGTCGTTGTTCATTTCGAGACAAAGCCCATTTTTAAAATCTGCAGTACTTGCCATATTCTTTTAGTCAAATTTATTTTTTAGGATCCAAGGCCCACTTGAGGTAGATTGCTCCCCAAGTAAATCCACCGCCAAAGGCTGCAAGAATCAGGTTGTCTCCCTTTTTCAATTGGCTTTCATACTCCCAAAGGCAGAGAGGAATGGTAGCCGCGGTGGTATTTCCATAGCGCTCGATATTCATCATTACCTTTTCTGGCCCTACACCCATTCTATTGGCTGTGGCATCGATAATTCGCTTGTTGGCTTGGTGTGGTACCAACCAGGCAATATCGTCTCCCTTAAGTCCGTTTCGCTCCATGACTTCTGCACTTACATCTGCCATGTTGGTCACGGCAAACTTGAATACGCTGGTGCCTTCTTGGTACGCGAAATGCTCACGGTTTGCAACGGTTTCTTGGGTTGCTGGCTTACGGCTACCTCCAGCTTTCATGTGTAGGAAGCTTTCTCCAGAGCCATCAGCTTTAAGGATAGCATCTACAATTCCTAGGTCTTCGGTAGTAGGTTCAAGCAGTACGGCACCCGCTCCATCCCCAAATAGGATACAGGTAGTGCGGTCTTGGTAGTCGACGATTGCTGACATCTTGTCTGCGCCAACTACGATTACTTTTTTGTGGGTTCCTGCTTGGATAAACTGTGCACCAAGTTGCAAGGCATATAAAAAGCCAGAGCAAGCTGCACCAATATCAAAGGAAAATGAATTTTTGGCACCTACTTTATCTGCAATAATGTTTGCAGTAGCAGGGAAGGGCATGTCCGGGGTAACTGTGGCGCAGATGATGAGTTCAACATCTAGGGGGTCAGTACCTGTCTTTTCCAATAAGCCTTTTACAGCTTCAATGCCCATTACAGAGGTCCCTTGATTTTCGCCTTTGAGGATCCTACGCTCTTTGATGCCCGTTCTGGACATGATCCACTCGTCATTGGTATCTACAAGTGATTCCAATTCTTTGTTGGTAAGCCGGTATTCAGGAACATATCCGTGAATGCCAGTGACCATTGCTCTTAATTTATCCATCGTATCGGATTCAGTTCTTTTTTCATTCTTTCAAATCCCTTGAAAAGGTCAAAGGTATCTGAAAGCAGAGAAATCAAAAATAACACAATGCCATCTGAACGCCAAAGCCTTCTAATTTTGTAAAGGTAAGCTTCTGTGAATCAGCTTGCTTGTGTTTTATAAAAATGAAAATTCCACTCCTTTTGAGAGTGGAATTAGTTATTGGTGAAGCTAAATTAAGCTTTCATTTCTTTTTCGATGATTACTTGTCCCTTGTAGTACAGTTTGCCATCCAACCAGAATGCTCTGTGAGGTAGGTGCATTTCGCCAGTAGTAGGGCATTTTGCTAATCCAGGAGCCTCCAGCTTGTAATGCGTTCTTCTCTTATCTCTTCTGGTTTTCGAAATTTTGCGTTTAGGATGTGCCATTTTATGCTTGATTTATGGTTATTCTTTATTTTTTAATTTTTTGAGTTTCTCCCAACGGGGATCAACTGCTGTTGTTGATTCTTCTTTTGTTTCTTCTGTTGAATCTTCGGTTGAGGCCTCGTCTAGGTATACGAAACCACCTTCCAATTCATTGTCTTCTTCATCCAATTCATTTTTGTAATCCGGATGAATTTTTTTCAAGGGCAGAGCTAGTAAAATAAATTCGTAGATGAGCTGCGCTACATTGATTGAAGGGGTGTCCCTTGTAATCATCATGACGCTCTCGTCAATTTCTTTTACTTCTGACCCAAACTTGTAGATCATCTTTTCAGTGAAATCCAAGGGATGTTCAAATGTTTCCAGACTTCTGTCGCAAACCAGCGTTACTTTCCCAACGATATGGAAAGTGAGTTCAATCAGATTTGCTCCTTTGTCAATCATAACCCTTGCGGTTAAGTTTCCTTTTTCCAAAAGGTCGTTTCCCTCTACCTGCTGAAAGAAAGCATCTCCGATAGGGAAGTCTACTTCATGCAGCCCTTCCTTAAATTTAATGACTTCAATATCAAAGGTTTTCCAAAACTTCACGTTACTTCCTTTCGAATTAAGTCCGCAAATTTAGGTAATAATTTATCACCAGTGAAACAGAAATTGAAATATAATTCGGCTTTGTCGATCTTTTTTACTTTTTAACGCTATTC
>JBEDEY010000039.1:0-2828 GCA_041175425.1 Bacteroidota bacterium
TTTATTTCTCAATTTTGCCCATTTGAATATTTTTCAAATTCCAAAAAAAAAATTTTCGGCTTCATTCTGAATCATGTTTTGAACATAAGTCAAATTAATTTTGAATTAAATAAATGAGTTAAAACATTCAAAATCAATCGGTTAAAAAAATGACTGCTTTTACTCAAAAATTTGAGTTTCCTTAAAAGTGGAAGGAATCCGGTCTGAAAAAGCAGCCTCCAAACTTGCCGAAAAAATGGGCCTCATCTTTTTATCATTTTTGACAAATGTTTTTTTAGTTTCATTTCAATTCCTATATTTGCACTCCGATTTCGATAAATCAAGAACATGTACGCAATTGTTAACATCGCAGGAAAGCAGTTCAAAGTAACAAAAGATCAGTTCGTCTACGCCCCTAAACTGGCTGGAGCAACTGGCGCTTCCGTGGAATTTGACCAGGTCTTGTTGGCTGAAGCCAATGGCACTGTGTCTGTAGGCGCTCCGCTTTTAGCGGGAGCTAAGGTATCCGGAAAAATTCTGGATCATGTAAAAGGTGATAAAGTGATTATCTTCAAAAAGAAGCGCCGCAAGGGCTACAAGAAGAAGAATGGTCACAGACAAGACTTCACCAAAGTAATGATCGAATCAATCACGCTATAAGATTTTTTCCCAAAAAAATCATAAACGAATCAAACCATGGCACACAAAAAAGGTGTAGGTAGTTCCAAGAACGGTCGCGAATCACACTCTAAAAGATTAGGTGTGAAAAAGTACGGCGGTGAAGTAGTTATCGCAGGAAACATAATTGTAAGACAAAGAGGCACAAAGCATCACCCAGGACTCAATGTAGGAGTTGGTAAAGACCATACGCTATTCGCATTGACCAACGGTGTAGTAGCCTTCAAGAAAAAATTTGATGGCAGATCTTATGTGAGCATTCTTCCTGCTCAAGATTAATCTCTACCACAACGAATAAAAACCTCTTCCTCGGAAGGGGTTTTTTTTTGCCCTAGTCCCAACTTTCGTCCATTAATCATTTTTTTGAATGCCTTTTCCTACTTTTTACCTACTTTAAAATTTAGAAATTAATTCAATCCCTATGGTTCCATTTCAATCGTTTCTTCGAAGTAGCATTCTTCTGCTACTTATTCTGGTTAGTTTCCCTTCAATTGGGCAACAAATTCCTGACCCCAAACTCTATGATGCTGTTCAATGGCGCCTTGTAGGTCCATTTAGAGGAGGTAGAGCTGATGCGGTATCGGGCGTGAAAGGCAATGACAAATCCTATTACTTTGCCTCAACCGGTGGAGGAATTTGGAAAACGACCGATGCAGGCCAAACCTGGAAATCCGTTTCGGATGGATTTTTTGGTGGTTCCATAGGGGCTGTCGCCGTATCCGAATCTGACACTTCAACCGTCTATGCCGGTGGTGGTGAAAAAACCGTTCGAGGTAATGTTTCCTTTGGATATGGAATTTGGAAAACTGCGGATGCAGGGAAGACCTGGGCCCGTGCTGGCCTAGACAAAAGCCGCTTCGTTTCTAGACTTCGAATTCATCCTACCAATCCCAACGTGGTGTATGCTGCCGTACTGGGAGATATTTTTAAGCCTGATGCGATGCGTGGGGTGTTCAAAACTACCGATGGTGGTCTAAATTGGGAGAAAGTACTCTTCGTTAACGATGTCTCTGGTGCAGTAGATCTTATTTTGGATCCCAACAATCCAGAAGTACTCTATGCTTCTACCTGGGAATTGAAGCGAACTCCTTACAGCTTGGAAAGTGGTGGACCTGGTTCCAAACTTTTCAAATCCTCCAATGGAGGAAAAACTTGGGAAGAGCTTTCCTCAAAAGCAACTTTCCCTAAAGGACTTTTGGGCATCATGGGAATCACGGTTTCGCCTAAGAATTCCAACCGATTGTATGCCATCATTGAAAATGACAAAGGTGGCGTTTACACCTCTAAAGATGCAGGACAAACTTGGGAACTGGTAAATGAAGACCGCAACCTTCGTCAACGCGCTTGGTATTACTCTCGAATTTATGCTGATCCTCAGCAAGAGGAGACGATCTATGTACTCAATGTGAGTTACCATAAATCAACCAATGGGGGCAAAACCTTCAAAGGTGCCAACGCTCCTCATGGTGATCACCACGACTTGTGGATTGATCCAGCCAACAATCAGCGGATGATTATCGCCGATGATGGAGGTGCACAAGTGTCTGAGGATGGTGGTGACAACTGGTCTACGATGATGAACCAGCCAACTTCTCAGTTTTACCGTGTGACCACAGACAATAGCTTTCCTTACCGAATCTATGGTGCACAACAGGACAACTCTACTGTACGTATTCGTCATCGTAACGATGGGGGATCCATCGGTGAATCCGATTGGGAACCTACGGCTGGAGGAGAATCTGGCTGGATTGCTCCAGATCCTACGAATAGTGACATCGTCTATGGCGGCTCTTATGGAGGACTACTTACTCGTGAAAACCATAGAAATGGAACATCCCGAACCGTCAATGTTTGGCCTGATAATCCAATGGGACATGGAGCCGAGGGCATGAAGTACCGATTCCAGTGGAATTTCCCTATTTTCTTTTCTCCTCACGATCCAAAATTGCTTTACACAACCAGTAACCAATTTCACCGCTCCTCCAACGAAGGACAAACCTGGGAGGTATTCTCGCCGGACTTGACCCGAAATGACAAGAGCAAACTCGGTCCTTCAGGAGGTCCGATCACCAAAGACAATACCTCGGTTGAATACTATGCCACGATTTTCACGGCTGCGGAATCTCCAATTGCCAAAGGGGTGATCTGGGCTGGATCAGATGATGGATTGG